>JAOUNC010000505.1 GCA_029881175.1 Nitrospirota bacterium
GCCTTTCGTGTTTTTTATCCAGTTATGGTATTGTTTAAGTTAGGAATTAGCCTATGCGGTATTTGACTTGAAATGAAAGGAGGCCATATATGGGACGGCCAGCCAAGGTCACTCAGGCAAAGCGTAATCGTGAGATGCAAAAAAGAATGAAACAGCAGGACAAAGAATTCCGCCGAGAGCAACGAAAATCAGAAAATGAAGAAGCCCGCCCTGTTCTTGAGGGAGAAGATCCCGATTTGATCGGTTTACGGCCTGGTCCTCAAGCTCCGCTGTACTAGCCGCCTTTCTGAAGTTTGCATGCCTTCCTCTTTGGAACTTCTGTAATCTTTTAAGCGTTTTCGTGGCTCAATGAAATGAGGTAAGGGACCCCAGCGGCCTTTGATCTGGTAACATAGTCTCTATGATGTGTCTTCGCCCATTTCGAATGCTGATAGGGATCATTTTGATGGCCGGGGTGGGTTGTACATCGGGGTCTTACGTGGTTCCTGAGGCCCTGAAGGCCACAATAGATCCATCGGTCACCTTTTCCAAGATGCAGGAAGATCCGATGGTTCATCGAGGTGCCGTCGTGCTCCTGGGTGGCGAAGTGCTGACTGCGACACGTTTGAAGGAGGGGACCCGTCTTGAGATCTTGCAACTTCCTTTAGACGGTTCGGATGAACCCGTTGTTGAACGAACTGCCTCTCAAGGGCGATTTTTGGCCTTTGAGTCTTCTTTTCTTGATCCTGCCACCCTTCCTCCCCATACTCGGGTGACCCTGGTTGGTGAGATTACCGGCGTCACGCATGCCAATCTTGACGAAATGGACTATCGCTATCCAACCGTGCTGATTCGACATCTTCATGTGTGGCCGGAGTTTGATTCAAACCAATCCGGCTATTCTGCCCCTCGTTATGGCATTTTTGGTGGAGGCAGCACGGGAGGAAGTGTGGGTGGCGGGGTGAGTATTGGGATTGGATTTTAAGAATCGCACACCAGGATTTTGTTTTGGAGAGTCAATGATTGGGATGAAAATTAATTAAACGGCCAATTTGCCTATGGAGCCAAGTTGGGGCGATGGCATCTTTTGAGGAAACTGTGTCAATAAACGAGTCACTGGAACACGATTCTGTATTGTCTGGGACACCTGGAGAGCATCTTGCGCAAACTCGTTTTGGGTCTGCCCAGCGGGCACAAGCATTTTATCGGCAACAGGTATTTCCAAAGCTGAATGATGCGATGCAACGTTTTGTGCTAAAACAGGAATTTGTGTTTATCGCGACGGCCAATGCGAAGGGTCATGCGGACTCATCTTTCCGTGCGGGACCGCCTGGGTTTATTCATATCCTCACGCCAACACTTTTGGCCTATCCTGAGTATCGAGGAAACGGAGTCATGGCGAGTGTTGGGAATCTTCTCGAAAATCCTCATGTGGGCATGATGTTCATTGATTTTTTTAAAAGCACGATCGGGCTACATGTCAATGGGACAGCTCGTGTGGTGGATAACGAAGATCTGGCTGATGAACCGGAAGGGACAGCGGCAATTTTGAAGGATTCCCAGGTGAACGGTGGAGCTCAACAGGAATGTTGGGTCCTCGTGAAGGTAAAAGAAGCCTATATTCATTGCGCTAAACATATTCCGTTGTTAGCCAAGCAGGAGAAACCCGTGCATTGGGGCACTGATGAGGAACGTCATAAAGGTGGATCATTTTTCCAGGCGTAATATTCAGACACGATTCGGCTTAATGTTTTTCCCTCCTGTGCTCATTTAGTGGGAAGATGAGACGAACAGGGACGGCGTCTTAGTTCCATAGAAGCAACAGGGAGATATTCCATGATGATCGCTCGCTATCGGGCATTAAGCCTAGGCCTTATGGTGTGTTGTAGCATGTTGTTCCCTCCCCTTGTTGCCCAAGCCACGATGGGTTGGGAGGTCGGGGATATGGTGTTGGACTTTGGCCTGAACCTTGAGCCGGGAGAGCAGGTGGTCTTAATCGATAAATATGAAGTGGGACATCCGTTTTTTGTCGAATTGACCTGGAAGCTCAACTCAGCACATTGTTTGTTACAGGTAAAGGAAGCCACAGGTGGTGGTGATTTGGCGGTGACTAA
>JAOUNC010000117.1 GCA_029881175.1 Nitrospirota bacterium
AGGAGGCGTGAGATAAACTCTGGAGATAATATTGTTTGAAAATCATCGGGCACTCCGCTGTTGGGCCTTCTGCTCAGTCAGAGACCCTTGGGTTGTGTACCTCAATCGTTCGTCGGCTGTTCTCAAGTAGTTCAGGACTTGCAGGTCCTCGATCTGGGAAAAAAATTCATAGGAGCTGCTTACGGCTACAAAAGGTTCGGGCATGTCCAAAACTTCGAGTTCGTCGACTAACGTGCGGATGTGTTTAATCGTTTCAGGAGGAGCCACCGGAATAGCCGCAATGAGACGTTTGATCCGGCATGTACGCAGGCTATGAAGAGACGCGATAAAAGTTGACCCTGTCGCGACCCCATCATCAACCAGAATGACGGTCAAGCCATCTAACGGCCTGAGCTTCTTTCCTTTTCGATAGAGCGCTTCCTGCCGTTCAATTTCTTCTTGCTGTCGAAGGATTTCGTGATCAAGGTAATGTTGGTATGGGATCTCTTTCCGGCTGTCGTGGGAAAAAAGTTCAGGATTCAACCATGTCAATCCCGTTTCCGTGACGGCCCCCATGGCACATTCTGGCTCGTTGGGGAAACCTAATTTCCGCGTGAGAAACACATCGAGTGGCAGGTTGAGTTGTATACTCAGTATTGCCGCGACTTCAACACCTCCACGGGGAATGGCCAGAACCAATGTCCAGGGAAGCTTTTTGAACCGTTGAAGTCGGGTGGCGAGTAACAGGCCCGCTTCCCGACGATCAGTGAATGGGTGAATCGCCGTGCTCATGGAGTCCTTTTTTGGAGTGTGAGGCCGTATGATCGTGGTCGACTTTGCAGGTGTTGATGCCCACCGCCTGCCAGGCTGGGCAGTAGCCGATGATTCCAGTCAGCAGTGCAATAAGACCAACGATCATGAGCAACAAATCTCCCCACCCCGGCAGGAAAGAAAACCCTGACAGGGCCAGCAAAACGAGGCCGATGCTCATGCGGATTATGCGTTCATGGTGTCCCAAATTACGCAAGGCTTTCATCGCTCACCTCCTTATCAAGTTCGGCCGGATCACTCAGGGTCATCATCAAGCGTTCCCTTGGCGACCCGTACGGCTCCCAAGACTTGGCTGGCATTGAATGGACGTCCCACAATTTGTAGCGCCCCTAAACGGGTGGCTTCTTGGGTTAAGGATTGAGTGGATTGTCCGCCTAACACGACGACCTTCCCCGCATACCCTTCAGCTCGAAGTTGACGCAAAATGGCCAGTCCACTCGGATGGGACAAGTATAAATCTAATATGACCATGGACGGTTGATGACGAAAGACGGCCTCCACGATATTTTCTCCCTCTTCGAGTACTAGAAAGGGATCACCTATTTGGATGAGCCTTTCTTCCAAGTTACTCCGTAGGATCGGATCGATTGTGGCAATCAGTAACATGGTAATAGACTCCTCCTCATTCACCCTTTACTGATAGTAGATCAAAAATTGTGCCACAAACATAGGCATGAGGAAGTCCTACGTTTTCAGGCAGATGGCATTTTGGAGAGGTGGGCATTGTCGCAAAATTCCTCACTCATTTTCGGCGGGTGTTGCGCTAGGCCCCAGCTAATCCTGAAAACGGTTGAACTCTCTGGATGAAACGGGAATGATGGAAAGGGGGGAAATTGCCCAATAACGAGACTTTCATGTTGAACGGGAAAGTCTCCATTTCTCACGAGGGAGTGAGGATTGAGGTTCTCCCTTTTGAAAAAGGGGGGCAGGGGGATTTGCAGGTTCAGTTTTGCCCTATGATTTCCCCGCAATCTTGCAGGGGGAACTTTTACTGTTCACCCTCCATAGACATTGATCAAATGACTATCAATGAGGTGATCCATGAGATCCGTGCGGGAAATCATGCCGACGAGTCGACCGTCACGGACCACGGGGATACGAATAATCTGGTGTTCGATCATTTGCTTGATGATCGTCTCGGCTGTGGCGGTTTCTTCAACCGTGACAGGTTGTGAAGTCATGATGTTTTCGGCCTTCAGCGCTTGTAAATCTTGTCCTTTGACCAAGGCTTTCAGGACGTCAAACTCAGAAACGATCCCGACGAGGTTGTTGCCAGGCTCAATCACCGGCACCCCACTACATGTCCCAGAATGGATGAGGATAGCGACCTCTCGTGCGCTATACCCCCGTGTCACGGCGACGATGCGCGTCTGCATAAGATCACGGGCTTTCACGTGAAGATTCGGTGTCGTCATAAAACCTCCTTACAGATCGTCAATAATGAGTGGGTAATCTCCATGACAGGTACTTGATGAATGTAAAAGTCGGCTCGGTTCTCATATGTTTCAGAGGAACGAGGTCATTAGCATGCTCAGGCTGTATTGGCCCATAAAAAACCGTAAAAATGGATTGCCGTTGACGGACTTTTCAGTTTAGTTAGGATATTGGCTTCTATCCGGAGAACCCTGATTCTGATACCCACAGTCGTAGACGGGCATCCCGCAGATACTCCAGGAACCCTGGGTTCCCTTTTTACGGAACGAGAGAAAGAATTTCTTCCATTCTCAGAACTTAACAGGTTTACCATTTATCAGACCCCGACTGAGAGGTAAAGCCTAAGTTTGGCCAAATCAAGAACGTATCAGCTTCTTTTTGAGGGCATTGAGACTTGATGTATTGAGAATATCTCCAGACTCGAGCCATCCACGCCGGGCTTGGCCAATACCAAAGCGCATAAAATCGAGGTCTGTCGTCCGGTGAGCATCGGTGGAAATCGCCACTTTCACCCCTATATCTTTGGCCATCTTACAGTGGAGATCCGTCAGGTCAAGCCGAACTGGTTGGGCGTTGACCTCCAGGTAACAACCGCGCTCCAACGCCGCCGCCATAATCTGTTCCATGTCGATCTCATAGGGTTCCCGTTCATTGAGCATTCGGCCGGTGGGATGCGCGAGAATAGAAAAATAGGGATTGTCCATTGCCCGAATGATGCGTTCCGTCTGTTTCGCCCTCGGCAGATTGAACTTGTAATGGATGGCGCAGACTGTGAGATCCAAGCGTTGCAACAGGTCATCGGAGAGATCGAGTAAACCGTCTTCAAGAATATCCACTTCGGCCCCCTTGAGGATGGTGAAGCCTTTGAATGTGTGATTGAGCCGGTCAATTTCTTTAATCTGTGCAGCAAGGCGTGTGGCATCCAACCCGTGGGCAATCGTCACGCGTTGAGAATGGTCGCAAATGGCCAGATATTCGTACCCCTTCTCTTGCGCGGCCAGGGCCATATCTCTGATAGAAAAATGGCCGTCGCTGGCTTTGGAATGCACATGAAGATCGCCCCGGATATCGTTGATCGTGACAAGCTTGGGGAGGGCATGGTGGAGTCCTGCTTCCACCTCACCCCAATTCTCTCGCAGCTCAGGTTCAACGTAGGGGAGACCGACCTGGGCATAGACCTCTTTCTCCGTCCGTCCTGCGATGCGCGTTTCTCCTCGAAAAACCCCATACTCATTAATCTTGAGCCCTTTTTTGATAGCCAACGACCGGACTGCAATGTTGTGGGCTTTGGAACCCGTGAAATATTGAAGGGCCGCCCCATAGCTTTCTTCAGGAACCACGCGCAAGTCGACCTGGAGATCGGATTGGAGAACGACGGTGGCTCGGGTGTGCCCTTTGGAGACAACGGTTTTCACCTCGTCGTAAGCCACAAAGCGATCCATGATTGGTTTGCCATTTTGGCAGGACACGAGAATATCCAAATCCCCAATTGTGTCTTTTTTCCGGCGATAGCTACCCGCAACGATGGCTTCTTGCACTCCATGAATACCTTTTAAGAATTCTAATATTGGCTCGGCGAATTCTTCGGCCGTATGTAATTTGATTCGCTTCTCACTGGTTGAGCGGCGGTCCGTCTCTGCGAGAATTTTTTCTTCGATTTTTTTTCCAAAACCGTGAAGCTGCCGGATTTGTCCGGCTTGAGCCGCCTTCGCAAGCCCCTTTAGGTCCTGGATCCCGAGTGTGTCGTAGAGCATTTTTACCCGCTTGGGGCCAAGAGTAGGAATCTTCGCTAGTTCCGCAAGTTGACCGGGCAGTTGAGAACTGACCTGGTCAAGAAGGGACAAATGACCTGTCTCAACAATTTCTTGGATTTTTGAGGCTAAATCTTTTCCGATACCAGGAAGTTTGGAAAGGTCTGCACCTTCTGTCACCATTGAAGTCACACTATGGGACAGGCCTTCGATGGTTTGAGCCGCCTTACGATAGGCGCGAATGCGAAAGGGATTGGCGCCTTGAATTTCCAGAAGTTCAGCCAAACGGCCAAATATTTCGGCAATCTCGGCGTTATGAACTGCCATAGAATGTTAGCCTTATTTTTTTAAGACCTTTCCTTGTTCCGGAGGGGGCTACATTTACGAAAAATGCCAACCGTTAGAGATATTGTTTCAATACCTGTTTATCCTATAGATAAGGGAAGCTCAATGACCAGAGAAGAGTGTTAGAAAATGACTCTGTATGAAGGTCAGCGAATTGAGAATGGAGAGGTCTGAATAGAATGAGTCGCCGGAGATATTTTAGAAGGTAAGCTCGAAAATCAGAGGAACAGCGGCTGGAAAATCGTAGTCTTGAGCGATAGGGATGTGTTGGATTAAGTGCGAACGAGGATTCACCCAACCAATGAGCATTTTGAAATTTGGCCTGAAAAGGAAAAAGATGATTGTGAAGGATTTCGAAAAATTCGGACGTACCATCTGCCTGTTGCGCAATTGAATGCTAAATGAGGATTTTTGGCTTAATCCAATAAGGAAAAGCCATTGTTGTGAATGAGGAAACATTAGGAGGTTGGTTCCCTTTTATCTTTTTCCTTTGTTTTTCGTCTTTCCTTTTTGCTGGTCTGTTCTCCGCACGATATTCCTTAATCATACTTTTAAGAGTGAGTGCATTGATTGGAGCATATCCGTTTTCGTCATTGTCGAAATAGCAATAGACGTCCTTGCCTGATTGTGCCCACGCTCGACATTTATTGGCCCACGCACGAAGGGTGTGGCCATGATACTTTCCCTGATAGGCCTTCCCAGGGCCATGAAGCCGGATATAGACATAATCCGTTGTGACGATTTCGGGTGACCATCGGCCAGCCAGGTGATACAGGCAAAATGCTGCCCCATATTTGCTGAGCAGATCATAGGCGGGTTGCGCGAACCAGCTTTCATCACGGAATTCGAATGCATAGCGGAATGCTTTAGGAAGAGCCTTCAAGAATTCTTCAAGCCGGGGAACGTTCATTTTCCAACGCGGTGGCAATTGAAACAGGATTGGTCCTAGTTTGTGCTTCAGCAGTGTGACCGTTTCAATAAATTGTTCAATGCTTTGCTCTGGCTCTTTGAGTTTTTTCATGTGTGTGATGAACTGACTCGCCTTACATGCGAACAAGAAGTTTTTGGGGGTTTGCTTCTCCCACTTTCTCAGTGTGTGAGGGGTGGGAAGATGATAGAAGGTGTTGTTGATTTCGACCGTGCTCAAGTGGCGAGTATAGAACGGGAGAAACTCTTCGCTGGCCATTCCTAATGGATAAAAAGGTCCGACCCAATGTGGATAATGCCATCCGGATGTTCCGATATGGATTTTGTCCATGTTCTCCATGGGTCCTCAGGTCATGATGGAATGATCTTGGACGATACATGTGAATAGATGAGTATCCACGAAAAAAGTTGTCTAATGATCAGGGTGTTCCAGCGCCCGGCAGGGGCCCAATACCGTCATAATGATAATTCCCTGGCGAAGATCCGCCCTATGGCATAGGCGAAGCCGACTGGCGGTCAGGCGTTTCGGAGTAATTGTTGGTCTGAATGTGTGTATGGGTGGTTGAGGCTTTGACAGGGATATTCTCGTAGTAGCAGGAGTCACACGGTCAGGCTGTTCCAGGGCATCATCGGATGGAAGAAAAAGATCCTTAAGATCCTTGAGTGCGATTTCCCGACGGATCTTCTCATGCAACCATCGAATGCCAAGCGCGATGGCTGACAGAAAAAGAAAAACGAAAAACAATATTAATGATTCCATGCTTTTCTCATCCTCAGCGGGTTGGAGTTTCCGGAGGTTCCTCTTCAGTGGAGGCAATGGAATCACGCATGGCGGTGTCGGCTTGGACGTTTTTCATCCGGTAGTAGTCCATGATGCCCAAATTGCCTTGTCGAAAGGCTTCAGCCATTGCGCGAGGAACTTCGGCTTCCGCCTCAACCACTCGGGCGCGCATTTCCTGTTCTAACGCCACGGCCATGGCGCGTCGTTCCTCGGCCTTGGCCTGAGCAATTTGTTTATCCGCATTGGCCTGATCGATTTGCAGCTTTGCCCCGATGTTCGATCCGACATCCACATCGGCAATATCAATGGACAAAATTTCAAAGGCGGTCCCCGCATCCAATCCCCTTCCCAGAATATTCTTTGAGATATGATCAGGATTTTCCAGGACATCCTTGTGTGTGGCGGAGGATCCGATGGTGCTGACCATGCCTTCTCCCACTCTGGCAATTACCGTTTCCTCGCCTGCTCCGCCGACTAGGCGGTCGATATTGGCCCGAACCGTGACCCGGGACACGGCGATCAGCTGAATACCATCTTTGGCCACGGCGGTGATGCGAGGCGTTTCGATGACTTTGGGAATGACCGACATTTTCACCGCTTCCAACACATCCCTGCCGGCCAAGTCTATGGCGGCGGCCCGTTTGAAGGTCATAGGAATATTGGCTTTGTCCGCAGAAATCATGGCATTGACCACTTTCACTACATCGCCGCCGGCTAAAAAATGGGCCTCGAGATCGTCAACAGGGATCGACAGCCCCGCTTTGGCAGCGCTAATGCGGGCCGTGATGATTGTCCCTGGCGGCACACGGCGTAATCGCATCCCAACAAGGGTGAACAGTCCGACATAGGCATTTGAGGCCCACGCGGCGATCCATAGGGGAAGAGGAATGACATAGAGAAAACCAAACAAGAGAACTAAGACGATGGCAAGGAGACCAAGAGAACCAAATGCTTGGGTTTCCATTTCCATTAGGCATGTCCTCCTTCGGTTGGTTTGGTCAATACTCGAACAACAATTCGGTTTCCGTCGACTCGAACAACCTCAACAGGCTGCCCCGCATTGATGAATTCTCCATCGGATACGACGTCCAGGCGGTTTCCATTCAGATGGGCAATGCCTGAAGGGTGGAGATCGGTGGCTGCCGTCCCACGTTTGCCAAGCCACCGCTGGTCTTCCTCAGGACTAGAGGCATACCCTTCTTTGGAAAGAAGGGAAGTTTTTAGGAGCAATCGTTTCCCGAATGGCAATCGTTGAAAATACCGCAACAGAAAGAGGGCCACGAGAATGGCGACTATGATGGAGAGGGAGACTTGTCCCAGTGCAGATAGCCACGAGTCCCATGTTGCTCCACTTCCGATAAGGCTCAATCCGAGTCCTCCCAAGAGGGATGCAATCCCTAAAATTCCTGCAATTCCAAAGCCCGGAATAAAGAAGATTTCCATGGCCACCAGGATAAGCCCCAACGCGACCAATAGGAATTCTTCTAATCCGGCGAGGCGCACAAGAGTGTGTCCCCAGAAAAACAGCCCTAGGCTGATAAACCCTACCAGCCCAGGTAATCCAAATCCGGGAACCCGGATTTCAACGATGATCCCCATAATTCCCAGGGTCATCAATAAGGAACTCACCACGGGATGGGTGAGAAACCGCACGAGAGTTTCTGCCCATGTCTCGGAGGCATGCCGAATCTCAGCCTCACCCAACTCTAAGGACTGTAGCACAGCTTCCAAAGAATTGGCCTGTAAGTCTGCCACCTTCGTCTCCAGGGCCTCTTGTGTGGTGAGGGTCAGGAGCTTACTTTTTGGGATGATGTCCGGGATTTCCACATCTGCATCAACCATGGCTTCGGCAATTAAGGCCGGCCGATTTCGCTGTTCAGCCGTGGCGCGAAACTCTTTGCGCATATACGAGACGGTTTTTTCTTCGACGGGTTGGGCTGGGGTTCC
>JAOUNC010000118.1 GCA_029881175.1 Nitrospirota bacterium
CGTTCGGGATATCGGCTATAAAATATCAGATTAGACATCCTTTGGTTTTCTTGAAATGCCTCAAACTAATAACGGCAGGTGATGCAATGAAAACCCGCCAATGCTTCGATCCTTCAGCAGGCTCGTTGTGAGCCCGTCGAACAACTCAGGGCCAGCCCGAACGGATTTTTTCTTCACTAAATTGGTGAAGAGTCCGTTCTCCCTGATCAGCCTGCGGAGCAGTCATGTCGACGGATTGAACATCTGGCCACTACCGAATTTAGGGTGAATGGCGGGTTGGTTCTTCATTACGCATCAAACGTTCAAGCCATCTGAATAGCTAGAACTATTCCTTCAAGAAGACTACACTTATTGTAGGATTTTCTTCTCGTTTTCACTCGGCTTCTCAAGCCTTCCTCCAGGGGATGCGATGTATCGAACAGTTCGACAACGAATCTTCCTCCTGCTCATCATCCTCACCCTGGCATGCTCGGCCATGGCCGTGGTGGCCATTACCCTCCTGTATCAGACAGCCTTTGAAGAAGAACGCGTTCGACTGACAGAATTTACTCAGACCCAGGCCCGGCTCATGGAAGCCGTCGCCAGGTTTGATGCTCAATTCAGTGTGCCCGACCATTCTGAAGGCGCTCAAGGTGCGACACTCAGCCAAATCATCGAGGCACATAAGTTCAACAAGGGGTTTGGTCAAACAGGCGAAATTACCCTGGGCCGTCATGATGGAGAGAACATCGTCTGGATTTTACCCCATCGGCATATGGACTTCGATCATCCTCAACCCACGCCATTTGCCGGAAAGCTGGCAGAACCGATGCGCCTCGCTCTCTCAGGACAATCAGGAACGATCGTGGGGCTGGACTACCGAGGAGCCACTGTCTTGGGGGCCTATGAACCTGTTGATGTGCTCAATCTCGGGCTCGTATCAAAAATCGATCTTCAAGAAATCCGCCAGCCTTTTATTCAGGCCGCAATAATTACGATCCTTGTGGGTCTCGGGATCATTTCACTTGGCGGGTTTCTCCTCTTTCGAATCAGCCATCCCATTATTCGGCAATTGGAGGCCAGTGAAGCCCACACGCGCGCCATCATCGCCCATGCCGCAGACGGCATTATCACGGCCGACGAATCAGGAACGATTGAAACATTCAATCCGACGGCGGAACGCATCTTTCGATTTATAGCTTCCGAAGTCATCGGAAAAAATCTCAGCATTCTCATGCCAAAACCCGTAAGTGAGCTCCACCCAGAGTATATGGCCAAATACCTGAAGACGGGTAATCGGCATATCTTGGATACTCGCCGGGAAGTGACCGCCCAACGTCGCGACAACAGTACGTTTCCCTTATCTCTCGCCGTCACGGAGGCCCAGCTGTCGGGGCGCCGCGTCTTCATTGCCTTGGTACGTGATTTGACAGAAGAGAAAACCATGGCCAGACGATTGACCGCGCAATATGCCGTCGCGCGAACGTTGGCGGAAGCCAAGACGATATCCCAAGCCTCTCAGGAAATCCTTTCTGCCGTGTGCCTCAGCCTCGGATGGCAAGTCGGAGCGTTGTGGCTATTGAACGAGCAAACGATGGAACTCCAATGCCATGAAATCTGGAGCGATTCGCCTGACCAGTTCCCTGAGTTCGTAGCCATCACCAATCACACCACGTTTACCAAAACCCAGGGGCTCCCGGGACGCGTGTGGAAATCTGGCCAGACCGCCTGGATTACCGATCTTGCTCATGACGAGAATTTTCCAAGAGGCCATGTGGCCGCCAAGGAGCAGCTCCATTCCGCCTTTGCCCTTCCGATTCAATTTGGTGGCTCCACCTATGGGGTCATGGAATTCTTCAGCTATCAAATTCGAGAGGTCGATGACGAACTCTTGCATCAGATGCAGGCGGTGGGTAATCAATTCGGTCAATTCATGGAACGCATACAGGCGCAAGAAGCCATGGCGAACCTGGCTAAGTTCCCGGAGGAAAATCCCCAACCGGTGCTTCGAATCTCACGCGAAGGAAAAGTCTTGTATCAGAATCAACCCGGCGAAGACTTGCTTGAGGACTTGGAACGTGAAACGAATCACACCACCAAAGCACAATGGCAACAGGCCATTCAACATGCGTTTGAGCATGGAGGAATTCACCGTGAAGAGATTACCTATCAGGACCGGTTCTTTTTGGTGACCTTTGCCGTTGCAATCGAGGCCAATTATACGAATGTGTATGCTCATGAAATTACCGAACAGAGAAAAGCGGAAGAGGCGCTACGCCACAGGGAAGAGCATCTCCGCCAAACTCAGAAACTCGAAGCCATTGGAATTTTGGCTGGCGGCATTGCGCACGATTTCAATAATATCTTAACCCCGTTGATCGGCTATACGGAGATGGCAGCAAAGAAGGCTGAAGAGGGAAAGTCCGTCATCGCAAATCTTCAGGAGGTACTCAAGGCCAGCGAGCGTGCCAAAGATCTCGTACAACAAATCCTAACCTTTAGCCGGCAAGGCGAGACTGGGAAAAAGCCCATCTTACTGCAAACCGTTGTTGCGGAGGCGTTTAAACTTCTGCGTGCGTCCTTCCCCACCACCCTCAGCTTGCGAACAGACCTGTCGGCCACCGCAGGACCGGTGCTGGCCAACCCCACCCAAATTCATCAAGTAGTCATGAACCTGGCGACTAATGCAGAATTTGCCATGCGAGGCACGGCTGGAAGACTGGACGTGACTCTGGAGGAAGTCCTCATCGATGACACCATGCCTGATCGTCCCCCTGGACTTGAAGACGGTCGCTATGTCCGACTCACCATGAAAGATTCCGGTCATGGGATTCCCCCCAATCTGCAGACCAGAATTTTTGACCCGTTTTTCACCACAAAGATCGTGGGAGAAGGCTCGGGGATGGGACTATCGGTTACTCACGGAATTGTGGCGGATCATGGAGGAGTGATTAAGGTTCAGAGCGAGCCAGAGCAAGGCACAACGTTCGTACTCTACCTTCCACGAACCTCAGAATCCCTCCACGCTCCGATTGTCCGCAACTCCTCTACGCCCCACGGACGAGGCACCGTATTGTTTATTGATGACGAACTGTCAATTATCGCGGTAGGGAAAACCATGCTGTCAGAACTGGGGTATGACGTCTGGTCCTATTCAAACAGCCGTGAGGCGCTGGAGGTGTTTCGTCAGCACCCTCAGGACATCGACGTGGTCATTTCGGATCAGACGATGCCGGGGTCCACGGGGGAAGTCCTGGCCAAACAGATGTTGGAGATTCGCCCCTCTATCCCCATTATTTTGTGTACCGGGTTCAGCCACACCATGAATGAAGAGAAGGCCCTTTCAATGGGGATTCGAGTGTTTCTACATAAACCATATGGTATCCAGGAACTCGCCTCAGCGATCCAACGTGCCTTTCCCAATTATAGGTAAACACAAACCAGCCTCACTTCTCGTCAAGTAAAAACATGTTCCTTACTAATCCTTGACTTCTTCTGGCTCCCAAATTACCGCCGTTCGTCCGGTGACAGCCACACCCAACTGGTTCAAGCTCAAGACGAATTCCTCAGCCTTCATCCTCTAACGTCCTCTTTCCTGCTTGAGCAGCCTCGTACTTCGTATACCCTTAGCTCATGAGTACGTCTAACATTAAACCGGAAACCATCAATCAACTTTTGAGAACGAGTTCTTATAAATTTTCTCCTGATAGATGACGACCAACGCATTGTGAGTTTTGTGAAACGTGGCCTGGAAGCCGAGGGCTACCATGTCGATGTCGCACTCAATGGGGAAGAAGGCCTGGAGTAGGGAAGAAATCCATACACTATGATTATTCTTGACCTTCTCCTCCCAGGAGTGAATGGCACCGAAGTCTATCGGACCTTGCGAAAAGATAAGATTCACAGTCCCATATTAATCATGACTACGCAGGATGGACTCCAGGATAAGTTGGAAGGCCTGCAAACCGGAGCAGAAGATTATTTGACCAAACCTTTTGCGTTTAAAGAATTACTCGAGAGGATCAAGGCGCTCCAACGTCGATGCGCCTACCAAGACCTTCCTGCCACCTTGCACATACAAGACCTCTGCCTGAACAAGGACACACGAGAAGTCACGCGGGCTGGTCGGCCTATTACGCGGACGGCTAAAGAGTTTTCCCTGTTGGAATATCTGATGGCCCACCCCAACCTCCCCCTCAGCTGAACGATGATTCTGGAACAGGTGTGGGGGTACCATCACGATACGTTCACCAATGTCGAGGACGTCTATATTCGGTATTTGCGCAACAAAATAGACAAGGCGTTTCCTCAGAAACTGATCCAGACGGTGCGCGACGTCGGTTATAGGATTTCCGAATCATAGAATTTCCCCAAGCAATAATACATTCCCAAAACGCCTCATTGACCTCCTAACCAACAACGAAAAAACAGATCGGATAGTCCTGAAAATGGAGAAAGAATTCCCCGCAAGGCAACCAAGGCAATCTTCCTTGGCGCTGCACTCACAATTTCTCATGAAATTCTCATCTCATTCTCACTCCATTCTCATTGTGAGTGTTTAAGATATGGCATTCAACCCATTCCTCTAGGAGAAAGCTCATGAACAAATTAACAACCTTGATCTTCATCGCAACGGCAATCCTTTCCGCTCCCACCTGGGCTAGCGCCTCTTGCAGCGTGGAAGTGAATCATTTCGTGAACGGAACCGTTATCGAGATCTACACCAAGGATTTCCCAATCACGCGAGGCCTGGTTTTTGTTCATGATGTTTCCGAGATGCAGAGGCAAAAGAGTTTTACGGCTACCCTTGCAAGGGTAGATGGCCATTTGGTCGTGTCGAACAAATAACAAAGTCGTTCGCTCGGTTGACCGCAACATTTTTGCAGTGACAGCATTGCCAGGACGATTACACAAACAATAACCCACTACAAAACTTCCTTTGCCCTCTCAATGCCGAAGGAAACAACCAGGAGGACAACATGAGAAAATTCACGAAACTCATCATCGGAAGCGCAGGCATCTTAACCCTCTCATATGCACTGGGCACCACGCCAGCCAATGCAGCACAGCGCGATGTTATTGTAGACGCGGGGGTTATCTGCGGCGCGGTGATCACTGAGGATCCCGCCTCCCCCATTCAGAATGCCTGCGATTTACGAGACAATACCAATGGCCTCCAGATTCTAGAGGGAGTGTGTACTGATTCTTTCGACGGAATCGACAATGAGGTCGCGGACTATTTGTTACGAAACTGCGACAGGAACGAGGAAGCCCTGCTACGCCAGGCTTCAAGCGCGGTTCTCTCGCTGGATGACTCTATAGTCAGGGGAAAGGAAAAACAGAAGGAAACAGCGGCTGGTTATCTTTGCAGTTACGCAGTTAAGGCTGACCTGCTTGTGGGTACCGGCAAATTAGTCTTTACTGTAAAAGAGCCCCCTGTAGACTTGGCTGAAGACGCCCGTGATATCGCGTCTGCACTCGGATTCCCATGTGATTGACCGATTAAGATAAGTAAGGAACCAACCCCATCACTTATAGGCTGATCGAGGACTATTCAACAAGAAGGGGTATCGGGCGATATCGCCCGATACCCCTTTTGTCTGTTTAACAGCCACCAAATACCTCTCCCGGAGCCTCGCGCAAAAGATCATCAGGAACGGAGGGCTCTCCACGAATATTAGGAGTCAGACTCGAATTAAATTTTCCATTTAATGGGCTGCTGAATAATAGGGGCGCTGATTGGAAATTTTTCTATACTGCACCCCGTCCACAGTTGCTTCCCCACCCGTTACCCCTGAAGCTGTTCATGTCCCAAATGGAAATAGTTGCTCTCAACAGTCCCTTCTCCTTTCGACATTTTCCCATCAACTTTTCATGTCACATTCAGGGCATTCTCATTTTTTCCCCTTATGATGAGCCCCATCTGAATACATACTTTTTCCCTGTGGAACCCATTACGATTTCTGGCGTCTAACAAGACAACCGGATCGGAATCAAGTTTCTTTATGCAGGTCCTGGATTCGGCGGGTCATGCTTCGGCAAGGATACCGCGGCGCTCATTCATCTCAGTGAGAGCGTTGACTCTCCCATGCATATCACTCGCGCCACCAAACATGTCACTGATCTCCAGAGGCAAAACATGGTGGCGAAAATTCAAACGACTCTTGGTGACCTTGCCGGAAAAACCCTTGGGTTTTTGGGCCTGTCATTTAAACCCAATACGAATGACATCCGGGATTCTCCGGCTCTTGCCATCGCGTCGGCACTCCTGGATCTCGGAGCCACTGTCCAAGTCTATGACCCTGAGGCCCTTGAGAAAGCCTGCCTGTCTCTCCCTGCATTACGGCCCTGCCAGGATCCCTACGAATCGGCGAAACAGGCAGGTGCCCTCGTGTTGGCTACTGAATGGAATCAATTTCGACATTTAGATTTAACACGAATCAAATCCCTGTTACGCCAACCCATCATGGTGGATCTTCGTAATATTTACGACCCTCCCGTATTGAAAGACATGGGCTTTGACTACGTGTCCGTTGGTCGAACGCCGGTAGGACCGATAGCATCGGAAGAATCCACCGTACTCTCTGAAGAAGAATTTATCGAGGCTCTGTCCTAATGCCTATTCCATGTTCTACGTGGACATCGCCTCTCCTACTCTCTCATCAAATTCTCATGCACTTCTCATCAACCTTTCATCTCATCCTCAGGGCTTCCTCATATGGCCTTGATACAGTATGCGCATTACCAATTACTTACATGGAACAGAGCCCATGAATATTCTGCTGTTTGACGATGACTTGAGGATTTTACGATTTTTAAAACGAGGTCTTGAGGCGGAATCTCATACTGTGGCCACAGCCACTTCTCACAGCCAAGGATGGGAATTATTACAAATCGGCGAGTTTGACCTGGTCATACTGGATGTGTTTCTGGGAGCAGAAAATGGATTGGACTTTTGCAGACAACTTCGTCAACGCAAGCACACCGTCCCCGTCTTGATGATGACCGCCAAAGATTCCCCAGAGATGTCCTTCGAAAGCCAAGAAGCCGGGGCTAACGGATATCTGCCTAAACCCTTTGCCTTTGATGACCTGATAGCCAACATTGAAAGATTGACCAAGAAGCCACCTCCTCCATCCCCCTCTTTCTTCTCAGGAGTTCCGGGTTTTGCCATGACCGTCAATCATTGCTGCACCGGTTTACTCTTCCTGAATTTGATCGTCTAACCAGAAAGAAGACAGGAAACACTCATGAAACTTCATTCACTCAAAAAACTCAGAGAAAAAGTCAATTCGAACACCAAACGGCTGGTCTTTTATTCCCATGATACCTTTGGATTGGGAAACATTCGGCGAACCCTCTCTATTTGCCAGTTCCTCATGCAGTCGATTCCTGACCTGTCCATTCTGATTATTTCTGGCTCTCCAATGATACACAGTTTTCGCATTCCTGAAGGAGTTGACTATATTAAATTGCCCTGTCTCACTCGGACCGAATCAAATGGCTATGGCGCAAAATACTTGAGAGAAAATACCCGAGATATCGTCAAACTCCGAACAGAATTGATTGTGTGCGCTTTAGCGAATTTTCAACCTGACCTGGTCATTGTGGACAAAAAACCTTACGGGGTCGAAAACGAATTGGAGCCGGCTCTAACGTATTTACACACCTATCATCCTGAAACCAAAATCACGCTGCTGTTGCGAGATATTCTTGATAGCCCACAGGCGACTCGAGCCATCTGGAAAAAACAGGAATACTTTAAGGCTCTGGAAACTCATTATGACCGTATTTTTATCCTGGGCGCTCCAGAAGTTTTCAAGGCTTGTTCGGAATATCAATTCCCCACGGACCTCAAAAAAAAGACCCAATATTGCGGATATCTCCGTCGAGAGTCAGGACAACACACCAGAGAGCATATGCGAAAAAAGTTAGAGCTTACCCCAGACGATCGAATGGTGCTCGTCACCGCAGGGGGAGGCGAAGACGGAGTATGGCTTTTTCA
>JAOUNC010000119.1 GCA_029881175.1 Nitrospirota bacterium
TCCTCCAGAAGTCACCGTATCCCTTTGGCCACTCATTCAATTTTGGCCTGGTGTATTTTTCAATTCCATTATGACCAAATTCTATGACGCGTGATGTGTGAAGATTTCACGGCGAGGATCTTTGCAAGCTATCGAGGATTTGTGATGTGTTAGTTGAGAAGGAGTGTGCCTGTGTTCAAGAGTATGGTGGCTCCAATGATGATGGTGAGGACACCTACGCATCCTTGGAGTCCATTGTGTGCCCAGGTGAATGACTGAGCTGAATAGCGGAGGGGAAGTGCGATGATCAATGAGAGGGCGGCCATGCCAGCGATTGACCCCAAACCAAAGATGACAATGTAGATGAGCCCGGTTAACGGGGAAAGTGTCGTCTGCAAGGTGAGAATGATGAGTGCAGCGGAACCTGCCATTCCATGCATAAACCCAACTAATAGGGCTCGATAGGGAAAACCTTGTGGGTGGAAGTGCTGGTGGGTGGAAGCCTGATGGTTCTTTGATTCGCCTTGATGCGAGTGAGCATGGAAATGGACTTGATCACGATGCTGATGGACATGGAAATGAATGCGTTCTTTGATGAGTCTTCGTATAACATCGATTCCTAAGCCCACTAACATACAGCCAACTAAGAATTCTAACCCCTGGGCGAAACGTTCCGGAACAGCTGATTCTAGTGAAAAGATGATGGAACTACAGAGTAAGAGGGTGAGCGTATGTCCAAGCCCCCACACGACACCTTGTCGAATGGTATGGCCAATGGAATGGCTTCTGGTCGCCAGAGTGGCGACTGCGGCGGCATGATCCGCTTCAAAGGCGTGCCGCATGCCTATTAAAAAACCCAATCCAAAGAGCGTGAACATGAGGGTAGCTTCCTTATTGAAAAATGATGGGACGTTCTACTGAGCGCAATCGTACCATTCTGGCATCCATTCTGTAATGGTCGGGGAAGATGGGGTTGTGTGGATGTAAGGCGAAGGGCTCGCATGAGATCGTGCCCAATTGTTCTGCCTCACGCCCAAGGGTGCCCTGGGTTGATATTTGTTCTGTCGTGGAGAATAAAAAAACCCTCTGTGAGCATCTACTCACAGAGGGTTTTTATGATGGTGCTCAGGCCAAAAAAAACGACCTATTTGTAGCGCTTATTGAATTCTTTAACGACCTCGTTGGTGAGATCGATCCCATCTCGTTGATAGAGGACAATTTTGAGGGTGGACTCACTCCCTTTGTCAATGACGATATCGAAGCCATGGCGTTTGGCCACGATGCTGGTCGCTTCTTCGATTTTCTGCATATATTCCTGAACAAGTTCTTTTTGCTTTTGGCCGAGCTCAGCCTGAAATTCCTGTCCTCGCTTTTGCCATTCTTGATACTTTTGAGCAAAGCGTTCTTGCTTCCGCTTTTGTTCTTCAGCGCTGAGGGTATCTTGGGTGGCCTTCAGATCCTCTTGAAGGGCTTCTAATTCCTTTTGATCATTTTTCATGACCGTTTCTCGCGCTTGCGCATGCTCTTTCAGGCCTGCCAAGGCGCGACTGCCAGATTTGGATTGTTCAATGACTGTTTGAGGGTCGAGGACACCCACGCGAAATGCGTCCTTCGAGGCGGCGCTTGCGAGCGTTCCAGTGAATCCAAGGGCACAGAGCCCGGTCATCATCACCATGCAGAGTTGTTTTGATCGTTGAACATTCCACAACATCGGCTTCATCATACGGTTCCCTCTAAAGTAATTAAGGATAAGATTCATGGGTCCGATGGACCGCACGAGTAGGAGGCATATTGGCTAACCACGAGAGGGTAACGAGGCAGCTTGAGCCTGTCAAGCCGATCCAAGGAAACAATCAACTGAGGAGAATTTTTGTTATGATGACCATGGTTCTCGCGTGGCACTAGATGATGAGGATGCATCTATTTTGAGTCCTCAAGCAACATTTCTGAAAATTGTGTGTTTTGGAGATAGTTTGACCTTGGGGTTTCAATCCCCCACTCCTCGTTCGCCAGTTGTGGCGAATATTCCGTATGGCACCTACATCCAAGAATGGCTTGGTGCGAGGGGGCAGGTGAGGGTTCAGGGGGTCTGTGGCGAAACGACGCAGGATATGCGGTTGCGATTTCAAGAAGAGGTGTTGGACGATCAGTCGAACGTGGCCATCATTCTTGGAGGAACCAATGATTTAGGTTGGGGAATTCCTCCAGACAGAATTTTGGAGAATCTCAACTTTTTTTATGAACAAGCTCAAGCTCAGGACCTGCTTCCCGTGGCCGTCACGGTTCCCTCTTTGCGAGATGATGCCGGTCAGATTGGGGAGGGCGAAGACGGTCTGGGCGTCAGAATGCTCACTCCTGCCGTGGAGCGAGCCATTGCTTTACGGGTGAGGCTTAATCAATCGATGAAAGATCTTTGTCGGGCGCGACACATTCCGGTAGTGGATTGGTTTGGGGAGACCTGTGAGGTTGGCACTCAAGCCCTTGCTCGGGAATATTCCAATGATGGGTTACATTTAACGGAAGCGGGCTACAGAAAGCTCGCTGAATTAATTTGGGTGCAGGTGTTAGAAGATCTGGTGGTCAGTTAGGATTATCCATTGGTTACGTAGCTTCCTCGCTTAGAAGGCCCACCTAAGGGGCATGAGCCGAGCCTTTTGGAAAGGAAGAGGTTTACGTGCTCGAACTGGGTGAGGGTGAAGATGTACCCGTACCCGATGAGCTAGATGAACTGGACGAGCTAGGTGAGCTAGTTGAAGAGTCACTGCTGCTTCCGCTGCTATTATTACTGCTACTGGATGAGCTCTCAGTGCTCGACTTGCTTTCCGAAGTTCCCTTGCTGTCAGATGCTGTCGTCTCGCTTTTGACGTCGGTTTTTTCGCCTTTATTTTCTGATTTCGCGCCTGGCTCTTTGAGCTTGTCGGAATAATCAGTCACATACCAGCCGGTTCCCTTAAACATGATAGCCGGGGCGGAAATAACTTTCGTCACGGGTTTCGCTTCCGCACAGCCAAGTTGGTCACAGGTCTGGATGGTGGGGTCCGTCATTTTTTGTTGGAGCTCAAATCGTTTTTTGCAACTGGTACATTCATATTCGTAAATCGGCACGTATTACCTCCTCAATAAGATCGGTCTCTAACGGTGCCCACGGCACTCGTCTCACGTAGATAAGGCAGTTTTGGCAGAGGTCAAGAGGGATCAGGGTTATTCCGGCGAACGCGATAACTATGTCGTCTGGAAATGGGGATTACTCCAGTCGGGCAATGGCTTGATTCAGCTGGTGCAGACCTTCCTCAATCACCGTTAGCGGGCCGGTATAGGAAAATCGGAGATGGGAATTCGTGCCAAATGGCTCTCCTGGCACGCAGGCCACGTTTGCTTCAGTGAGGAAAAAATTTGCCAGATCAAATGGAGTGGCCAAGACCTTGTCTCCAAAGCGACGTCCCAACAAGGCGCTTACGTTGGGGAAGGCATAAAAAGCTCCGGCTGGCATGGGACAATGAATGCCAGGAATATGATTGAGCCCTTTCACCAGGGCTCGTCGTCGGATGTCTAATTCTTTGACCATGTACTCGATAAATGCCGATCCGCCTTTCAAGGCCCCTACCGCAGCCTTTTGGGCAATAGATGTGGGGTTGGACGTACTTTGGCTTTGAATATTGCCCATGGCCTTGAGGATGGGTTCAGGTCCGGCAGCATAGCCGATGCGCCAGCCTGTCATCGAATAGGTTTTTGAGACCCCATTGACAATGACCGTGCGTTGAACCATGTCGGGATTGATCGTGGCGATGGAATAATGTTGATGGCCGTCATAGACCATTTTTTCGTAAATCTCATCGGAAATCACCAGGAGGTTGTGTTGAATCGCCAATTTGGCAATGCCCTCAAGCGTCTCTCGGCCATACATACTTCCGGTTGGGTTACAAGGGGAATTGAGGATGATGGCTTTGGTTCGTTCTGTGATGATGGCTTTCAAAGCTGAAAGGTCAATGGCGAAGTTGTTGGCTTCCGAGGTCGGCAGAAATACCGGGGTGGCATCAGCCACGAGTAACTGTTCGGGGTAGGAGACCCAGTAGGGTGCTGGGATAATCACCTCATCTCCGGTTTCAAATAAGGCCAGAGCCAAATTGAAAAGGGTGTGCTTGGCGCCGCAGGAAACCACAATTTGTGAGCGGGAGTAGGTGAGCCCTTGGTCACGTTGGAATTTTTCGATAATGGCATCTTTCAGTTCATCAATACCCGTGACCGCCGTGTATTTCGTAAACCCGGCTTGAATGGCGTTGATGGCGGCCTCTTTGGCTTCATCGGGCGAATCAAATGACGGTTCGCCTGCCGTGAAGTCAAAAACCTGCTTCCCTTGGGCCATGAGGGCTTTCACAGTGGCGGAGAGCTGCAAGGTTGGGGATGGCGTAATACGTGTGGTTCGGGTTGCGAGTTTCATCGTGGAGTATTCCGTATTTGAGTTTTAAGACGTTCGGCCACTTCTGGATGCAAAAAATCATGGAGGGGGCCACCGACGGATGCGACCTCTTTGACCATACTGGAAGTGAGGTATGAATATTCTTCGCTCGCCATCAAAAACATGGTCTCGAGGTTTTGGTCGAGTTTCCTATTGAGTAAGGCCATTTGAAATTCATGTTCGAAATCTGAGACCGCTCGAAGTCCTCGTATGATGGCTTGAGCCCCCCGTCGACGCACATACTCTACCAAGAGACCCTCAAAGGGTTCCACGACAACCCCAGGGAGATCACGGGTGACAATCTTGGCCAGTTCGACGCGTTCTTTGAGGTCAAATAATGGGGCTTTTCGAGGATTTGGGGCCACGGCCACGATCACTTGTTGGACCACATGCAGACTCCGGGCAATGACGTCGGCATGTCCGCGGGTAATGGGATCAAAGGTGCCTGGATAAATGCCAATGGTCATCGTTTAAGCCTGCGTTTGTGATGCGAGATTGTTGTGCGACTCGTGTCGATAAAAGGTCAATGCCGTCTCGCCATACTTGGTAGTCCGGGTAAGCACCCATGGTCCCAGAGAGGATGGTGGCGTCATTTTCGCAAAATGTTCATAAATAATATGGCCAGTCTGAGCGACCAATTCAGCGTTGGCGATTTGCATGAGAAGGTCTAGGCTGTGCTCAAATCGATAGGGCGGGTCAAAGTAGAGGACATCAAAAGGTTGCCATCCTACCAAAAGCGGGTTTTTCATGGCGAGAGCCACATCTTGAATGAGCACGCGACTTTTTGTGGCTACATTAAATTGACGCAGGGTCTTTTCAATTGTCTGTCCGGCTTCAGAATGCTGCTCGACAAACACGGCTTTTGCCGCGCCACGGCTTAAGGCTTCAAGTCCGATCGACCCACTTCCGGCAAATAGGTCGGCGACCGTGGCTCCGGCAATGCTGGAGCCTAAAATGGAAAATAAGGCTTCCCGGGATCTGAGCGATGTGGGTCGAATGCCTTGCCCCTGTAGGGTTGGAATTTTTCGGCCCTTGAAGTGCCCAGTCACAATTCGTATTGAGGAGGTTAGCATATGAGGATGGGACCATAGCATAGACACTAAAACGCCAACAATCGCAAGGGATTATTTGCCAGAAGAGGCAGCTTTGACGGAGGAAAAATTCCCTGCGTATAGTGGAGCCCATGGGGCGATCTTTTACAAGGGCAAGGGGAAAATGAAGTCCGGGAGCATAACAAAAGGAATTCTGTCCTGGCCGGAGCAAGAACGTCCGAGGGAATTGTTGCTGTCCCAGGGTCCGCAAGGATTGTCTGACGCGCAACTTCTTGCAATTTTGCTTCGTATTGGGCGACCCGATTCCTCAGCGGTCCAGGTAGCCATGGATTTACTCACCAAACTTGAGGGTTTACGAGGCCTGGCAAACCGCAGCCTGGAGGAACTCTGTACGGTTCCCGGGATTGGCCCGGCCAAAGCTGCCCAAATTTTAGCAGCGGTGGAATTGGGGAAACGGGCTTTATCCGCTCCGTTAACTGAAGGAAGGCAGATCCAAGGCAGTCAACATATTTTCCAGCACTATTACCCCCTGTTGAGAGATCTTCGGCATGAAGTCTTTAAAGCCGTGTTGCTAGACGCCAAGCATATGGTCATTCGGGATTTCACTGTGTCTCAAGGAAGTTTAACAGTGAGCATTGTTCATCCCAGAGAAGTTTTTAACCTGGCTGTTCGGGAATCGGCTGCGGCGATCATTTTTATTCACAATCATCCTAGTGGTGATCCTCGGCCCAGCGAGGAAGACCATGCCCTTACGCAGAGGCTGATCGCTGCAGGAGAGATTTTAGGGATTCGCGTGTTAGACCATATCGTCATCGGTGATGGAAGATACGTGAGTTTCGCTGATGAGGGGTTTTTTGCGACCAAGCCCTAATTTAAATGAGCCACGTCGGTGTTCTCTTTCTTTGGAATGTTCCCCCCAAGTAGCTTTTAACTAGAAATTCATGGTAAAAATACGTGTGCGTTTTAGGCAGGTTTTTGAATAGTTTTATCCCGCTTTGTATTCTTGCTTCCTGAACCTTCAAGGATCATAGATGGCACGTATTTCTCAGCATGAAGTTGAGCATGTGGCGCATTTAGCCCGACTGGAACTCACCGAACCGGAAAAAATGCTCTTTGGCGAACAACTGAGTCAGATCCTGACTTTTGTCGAGCAATTACAGGAGGTGTCGACGGAAGGGATCCCGCCAACGGCTTCTGTCGTCAAGCAGGAATCGGTTTTGCGTGAAGATATTCCCCGAGAAGGGTTGTTTCGTGAGCAGGCGTTACGCAATGCTCCTGAAGCGCATGATGGATTTTTTGTTGTTCCTAAAATTTTGGGGAAGAAATCGTAGGGTGTTATTCATGAACATTTCATTCATCTCGTAGGGTTGATCACTATGTACCGCCAATTATTGCGCTGCAAAATTCATCGAGCGACCGTGACAGAATCTGACTTGGAATATGAAGGCAGTTTAACCATTGATGAAGAATTGATGGATCGTGCCGGAATTCTACCCTATGAATTAGTCATGGTCTCGAATCTTAATAACGGAGAGCGTTTCTCAACCTATGCGCTTCCTGGTACCCGAGGCAAGGGGGAAGTGATTCTCAATGGTCCGACGGCCCGGAAGGGTGTGACCGGCGATAAAGTGATTATTTTTTGCTATGAATTTTTTAACGACGAAGAAGCCAAGCGGCATGTTCCTAAAATTATTCAAGTTGATGAACGAAATGCCATCCGTGTCCCTAAGCCTATTTGACCTCATACGCTCGCTCTATCCTAAAGGTATCTAGTATTCATGGCCTTATTTAAGCTCACGTTAAAAGAGTTGCAGGAAAAGTTTACCTGTGGAGAGGTGACTGCCTCTGAAATTGTGCGGGCCTACCTGCTCCGGATTAGTCACGTCGAACCGAAAATCAAAGCCTATATTACCGTGAATCCGAAGGAGGCACTTCTTGAGCGGGCTCACGCCATTGACGACGGGCTGAAAGCCTGGCGAAAAACGGAACCGTTAATGGCGATGCCCTTGGCGATCAAAGATAATATTTGCACGGATGGGGTACGGACCACGTGCGGATCACGAATGTTAGAACAGTTCATCCCGCCCTATGATGCGACTGTCATGAAAAGGCTGAATGCTCAGCAGCCGTTGATTCTTGGTAAAACTAATCTTGATGAATTTGCGATGGGGTCTTCAACCGAACATTCGGCCTTTGGGCCATCGCGGAATCCGTGGAATCAAAAACATATTCCCGGTGGATCGAGCGGAGGATCTGCAGCAGCCGTTGCCGCGGATGAATGTGTCGCCGCGTTGGGGTCTGATACGGGTGGATCTATTCGTCAGCCAGCAGCCTGTTGTGGAGTCGTCGGATTGAAGCCCACCTATGGCCGGGTTTCCCGTTATGGGTTAGTGGCATTCGCATCGTCATTAGACCAGATCGGACCCATCACTAAAACAGTGACCGATGCGGCTATTATGTTGAATGCGATTGTTGGCCATGATCCCTTGGATT
>JAOUNC010000120.1 GCA_029881175.1 Nitrospirota bacterium
GCTAACGTGGTCTTCCCCGTCCCTGGCGGGCCCCATAGAATGAGTGAGGGCACCCGATCCTGTTCAATGGCCATGCGCAACGGCTGATCTTCTGCCAGAACGTCTTCCTGCCCCACAAACTCATCAAACTCCTGCGGGCGCATTCGCTCCGCTAACGGAACTTGGCGATTATCGGAAGATTCCTGAACAGGGAAAAGATCTTCTTGGGACTGTGACTCAAATGATTCCATAGCAATTCACTGAACCCCTAGGCATTTCTGGAAGCAAATTTCGTGATTACCTCTCTAGTTTCAGTATGCTATAACCACCGACCATGCACCTGCAAATGAAATCAGGAGATGGTTCTTTGTTTGCTTCCCTCGAAAAGAATCGATGTGGACGCCGTAGACGAAAAAGGAGGGAAGGGTGAAGGTTGTCATTCATGGAGTCACCGTCGGGTATACCGATCAAGGGAACGGCACGCCGCTCGTCTTCATCCATGCCTTTCCACTTTCCAAATCCATGTGGCAACCTCAAGTGGATGCCCTCAAAGACACCTATCGAGTGATCACCATCGACCTTGGAGGACATGGAGAATCCGACATCGTGTTATGGAATGATTCGTTGGACCATTATGCCAAGCATGTCATCCAGCTACTCGATCATCTCGGGATTGCTCAAGCCGTGTTTGTGGGCTTGTCGATGGGCGGGTATACCCTCTTCTCGATCTATCGACATTATGCGAATCGAGTACAAGCGATGGTCTTGGCAGATACGAGAGCTCAAGCGGATAGTGAGGAAGGGAAAGCTGGACGTCGTTCAATGGCTGAATTGGCATTTAGCGATGGCGCACCGGCCATTGCCGACCTCATGCTTCCTAAACTTCTGACCCCTTCAACCATGGAGCATCATTCTGAAATTGTGGAGCAGGTTCGACAGATGATTCTTCACACATCAACGGCAGGAATTGTCGTCGATTTGGTGGCGATGGCCGCCAGGCCAGATTCCACCGAGCTCCTTCCTACTATCACCTGCCCAACGTTAGTCATTGTTGGCGAAGACGACCAGGCCACTCCCGTCGCAGAATCAGAAAACATCGCTCAAAGAATTCCCGGCGCAACCTTGGTGAAGATTCCTCAAGCCGGCCACCTTTCAAATGTCGAACAGCCAGCCGCCTTCAATCAGGCAATGAGATCATTTTTGGAGCAAAATGGACGATAACCGCCTGGATGCTGAAATAAGGTAAAGAGGTATTTCATCTTTTATCGACAAAAACTCTTACATCTACCCCATCAGCACATATCCCAAATAGCCGACAGACATCGTCAAGATTAAGCCCACAATGGTTTTGGTTCCCAGCAAAGTTTCCCCTCGCCAGAAACATAGGCCGACCATTCCCACCATCAGAATTTCAAAAAAGAAACGTATTTCTCCATGAGGCTGTAAAGCCCAGTACGACACTGGACCGATAAATTGCCAATTTGAGAAGGGGAAGAAATGGGGACGGGGAAGGAGTCAAAGAGATCGAACACGATTAGTCATGCCTCAAAATATTGCTCCCAAATCACGGGCGCTGGTAGACCTCGCCAAACCTTCTCCCGGAAGTAAAAGACAAACATCGGAGCATCTGGAACGACGGCTCCGGCCAGGACCGCTCATTGATCGATCGGTGCGCGCTTCCTTGAGTTTGCGCGCCACCGGAGTCGGCGAACCGCGCAGGGGATCGAAAATCTTGCCCCTGCAGAGGCAGGGAGCCACGCCACGGCCAACATGGTTTTGACTACTTTTGCCGAAACAAAAGGACAGTCGTGGTCCTGTAAAAATGGACGGAAAGAAAAACCCCACAAGGGGAGGGGGGGATCTACTTGACCACCACTAGAGCAGAATGTTGACAGGACAGTCTTCGACGATCAGCAATAGCAGAAAGAAAAAAGAACCATAAGACCGGCGCATCCTGCGCTCCTGGCCCATCCGTGGGAAAAGAAGACTGCAAATAAATGATGAACGGTATTTAAGCTGATTCTTAGGAAATGGTCAAGATGGGCGTGATTCTCAACTCTGCCAGACAAGAACGGTTGGACGGAACTTAGTCAGCATCGCCGCCACGTTGGCGGATCAATTTGAGAAATTCATCTCGCGTTTGTTGTTGTTTTCTGAACACACCTAACATTTCACTGGTGACGGCCACTGTGTTTTGCTTTTCAACGCCCCGCATACTCATACACAAATGCCGCGCTTCCATGACCACCCCCACCCCATGTGGATTGAGTTTTTCCTGAATGGTATGGGCGATCTGCACGGTTAATCGTTCTTGCACCTGCAAGCGACGACTGAACATGTCGACAATACGCGGCACCTTGCTCAACCCCACCACATGCTTACGAGGAATATAGCCCACGTGACATTTGCCAAAAAACGGCAACAAATGATGTTCGCACAGGCTATAAAAATCAATGTCTTTGACGATCACCATTTCGTCATATTGAATGGGAAAGAGTGCATCGTTAAGCAGCGTGTCGATATCTTGATGATACCCCTGCGTCAAATAGGTTAAGGCTTTGGCCACCCGCGTCGGTGTCTCCTGCAACCCATTGCGATCAGGATTTTCTCCAAGTTGGCTGAGTAATTTCCGAATCGTCGGCTCAATATCTTGGATCGCAGCGGGTGCCGTGATCTCAATCTGATCCGAGTCTGCGATCTTCCGGATATTTCGAGCCTTGGATACGGCCTTGGATTTTGAGGATTTTGATTGCATACCTCTCCTTACATCTCCGGTCGAGGAGAATATCCCCTAAAAAATTAGGGCTTCGGATCACCAACATAGTCGAAAAAATTGTCTCGGGTTTCGACAACCCTGATATTCTCTAATTGCCCGGAAGGGATTCTTTCAACTAACAATTCCCAGATCAATCGCGCGAGATTTTCTCCCGTAGTGGTCAGACCTTGAAAAGCCGGATCGAAATTCAGATGTTGGTGATCAAACCGAGCCACAACGTGTTCATTCACGATTTGATCGAGCGTCTCCACATCCGTGACCAGCCCTGTTGTGGCATTCAATGCACCCTGAATGGTGACTTGCACCGTATAATTATGTCCGTGCCCATTCGGGTTATTACATTTGCCAAAGATGTGTCGATTGACGTCATCCGGCAATTGATCGGTATGCAAACGATGTGCAGCACAAAAGGTGTAGGTACGAGTGATGGAGGTGAGCGCTGCCATGAGGAGCTAGGGTTCTAAGGAACAACGAGCCTGTTGTTGGTAAAGAGACGCAAACACCCCTCCAGGCCATCCGCACGTTTATGATTGAGAGGAGGCCTTCAACGTATCGGATTGGCCCAGAGATGGCTTATCCCATTTTTCTTCTGGTACCTGAACGATGACATCACCTAATAACCGAGCCTGGCACCCCAATCGACGATAAGGTTCGGTAAGGGCTTCTCGATCCAGTAAATCTTGCTCATCAAAATCAATGTCGGACAAATTCTCCAGTCCCACCAGCACATCAACACGACAAGTGGTACATGAAGCATTCCCCCCACAATCATGAGGTAACGGAAAGCCTAACTGCTCGGCTGCCTCTAAAAGAGAAAGATTGGCTTCAACCTCTCCACTTTTTCCTTCTGGATGAATAAATGTCACGCGAGGCATGAACTGAATCCCTTATCCGGCAGATACCGGGACCGGTTTTACCGGACACCGACCTAATCGAATATGCTCGTCAAACTCATGGCGAAATAATCGCAAACTATTTTGGACTAAGACCGCCGCACCAGTGACCAAGGTGCAAAAACCTGTGCCTTTCACAAACCCACAAATTTGTAACAACTTGGCCAAATCTTTCTCTTCGCCCTGCCCGTCTTCAATTTTCCGTATCAGCGTCGCCAGCTCTTCGGTGCCGATTCTGCAAGGTGGGCATTGTCCACAGGTCTCTCGTTCAAAAAAATGCGCAAACTTTAAAGTTTGCTGCACCATGCACGTGGCATCATCCACCACAATGACACCGGCAGAGCCAAGGCCTGTTCCTGCTTTTTTTAACGAATCAAAATCCATGGGGAGATCTAACTGATCCGCACCGATCATGGAGAATGAGGGCCCACCTGGAAACACCGCTTTGACGGCATGCCCATTGGGCACCCCTTGCCCGCAAACTTCAATTAAATGACGGATTGTGGTTCCCAGGGGCAATTCATACACACCAGGCCGATTGACCGCGCCACTCAGTGAAAACAACATGGTCCCCGGCGTGGTACTCGTCCCGACTTCTCGAAACCACGCAGGACCATTCCGTAACAGGTTCGGAATATTCGATAAGGTTTCGACATTATTCACGAGCGTGGGCTTGCCATGCAACCCAAATTCTGTAGGATAAAATGGCGGCTTTTGCTTCGGTTGCGCCGGGCGGCCTTGCATGGACTCCAGCATGGCTGTTTCCTCGCCAGCGACATAACTGCCATAGCCATCAAAAACTTCGATGTCGAGTGTGAACCCCGTTCCCAGAATGTTTTCTCCCAAAAACCCCTTCGCTCTCGCCTCATCCTTAGCCCGCTCAAAAATGGCTTTCTCTTCCGCAAATTCATGGTTGAGATAAATATAGGCGGCCTTGGCTCCCACCGTATGGGCAGCGATTAAGCAGCCCTCTAACAATTGATGGGGATGATGCCTGAGCAAATAGCGGTCTTTAAAGGTCCCTGGTTCATGCTCCCCCGCATTACACACAAAATAGCGTTCTTTGATTCGATGATTCAGGACTTTGTCCCATTTCAACCCAGTAGGGAAACCTGCGCCACCACGCCCTCGCAAGAGCGCCTCCTTCAATTGGGCAACCACAGATGGTGCATCGTGCTTGGTCACGCATTGCTGCCATGCCTCATAACCCCCATGCTGGCAATAGGACTCAATATCCCAAGCCTCTCCGGGAATTTCCCGCAACACGCGCGGAGTCATCGTCTCAACCACAATCGGCCTCTGTTGAAAAAGTTATAACCATACATTTCATATACATCCCTACCATGATCAATCGGCCATTCGCCCCATTCAAAATTTCATCGCAACCCCACTATACGAACGGGTCTCTCAGGGCGTCAAGCAGAGTATTTGGCAGTCAACCGGCCATTAAATTGACCAGGCACACACACCCAACACCGATGAGTTAGGCCGTCTTCTTCATCATTTGATTCACTTCCTCACATAATTCTCGAACCGCCTGGGCCGAGGCTTCAAGAGCCGTTCGTTCCTCAGTGGTCAAGGCATATTCCATAATGGTCTCCGCTCCATTCACCCCCAGCTTGACCGGCACCCCCAACACGAGACCATGAAATCCATACTCGCCTTCACATAACACCGCACAGGGGAGAATTTTCTTTTGATCTTTCGAAATGGCTTCGACCATTTCCACCACTGAAGCTGCTGGAGCATAAAAGGCACTGCCCGTCTTGAGCAAATTGACAATTTCTGCTCCCCCTTCGCGTGTTCGCTTGATCAAGGCGTCGAGGACGTCAGGTGAAAGACATTCGTTTATAGGACGACCGGCGACTGTGGTATAGCGAATCAGTGGAACCATCGAATCACCATGCCCGCCTAAGACCATCGCATGTATATTTTCCACAGACACCTCCAGCGCTTCTGCAATAAAGGAACGAAATCGTGCCGAATCCAGGACGCCGGCCATTCCTATAACCCGGTTTCTTGGGAAACCACTCACGCGGGAGGCCACATGGGTCATCACATCCAACGGATTAGAGACAATAATTAGAATGGCGTCCGGCGACCGCTTGGCTGTTTCCCGAACTACCGAAGACACAATATTGGTATTCGTTTCCAACAATTCGTCTCGACTCATACCCGGCCGCCTGGGGATACCCGAGGTAATGATCACCAGATCTGAATCTTTGGTGGCTTCATAACTATTGGCCCCAGTCACCGCGGAATCATACGCACAGACGGGCCCCGCTTCGACTAAGTCCAGCGCCTTGCCCTGTGGCATTCCTTCAACAATATCCACCAACACAATGTCGTACCAATTTTTTTCTGCAAGGCGTTGCGCAATCGACCCCCCCACATTCCCCGCACCCACAACCGTTACTTTTACGCGTCTCATACCCTCACCCATCCCTTTGAGGCTTCCAGCCACGTGCGCTTAATCATCATCATGACTCGTCCACCCTGCCACTTTAAAATTAATGGTACAGACAAAATTATCCCCATCATAAAAATTCACTTTGATCTTTTTCTTCCCATATTCCCGCGCCAAAAAATCTTCAGGATGATCCACAAATTCCTGATAGGTCCCCGCCCCATACTCGCCCAACTCTTTAAAGGCGACGATCATCCCAGCTTTAACTTCCTGCAACATCTTTGTCGTACAACGTGGATAGATTTCCCAAAACTTCTCACGAATCTCATCAAGGGTTGGTTCGGGTCGATCGCCGTCTGGAGGTCGATCCTTTTTATCAAACTTCGCTTGACGCCGAACATAGGGATACTGATGCCCCGTAAAGAGCTTATATAACCATGGCGGCACATCAGAATGAGGGGAATGAGTCATCGTTTTCCTTCTTGTGGTTATCGCGCGGTCAGACGTTGATAAATTTTGGGGAGCCGGGTCGGAAGCGATTCCACTTCATCAACAACCAAAAATCCAATGTCTCCATACATGCGTTTCACATAATCCGTGGCAGCTTGATCGATCGTAATACAAAATGGATGGATCCCTTTGAGTCGCGCCTCACGAAGCGCCATTTTAGTATCTTCTAAGGAATATTCATCGGCATACTCATCATCTAATGGCTTCCCGTCACTGATCAAGATCAGCAGCCGCACTTTCGCAGCCTGTTGCATGAGCCGATGCGTTGCATGGCGAATGGCCGCCCCATCACGATTTTGTTGTCGCGGTTTGACGCCACTAATCTTCAAGCCCACGCGCCCACCGGACCGTTCTTCAAAATCCTTTAGCACATGGATATCCACAGCCTGCCGGCTTTGGCCGGAAAATCCATAAATGGCATATTGATCGCCAATCGCCGATAACGCCTCGGACAGTAATAATAACCCTTCCTTTTCAATGTCAATGACCGGACGCCCTCGAGACCCGATTTGGCGGCCTGTCGACCCACTCATATCAACCAGAAACGCCACCGCCACCTGTCGATCATGTTTCTGTCGAGTGGAATACACCTGATCAGAGGTATCATGGCCTTGTCGTCGATCAGCCATCCATTCCACTAAGGCATCAAAATCAATATCCTCACCATCTGCCTGACGCCCAACCCGACGAAACGCTTCAGGGCGAATGGACTCAAAGTAGCGACGAATTAAGCGGACAATGGGCCCATACGTGCGAAAAGTTTCATCAACAAAGTCCGGGGAACCTTCACCGCCAGCTTGTTCGACAACCCGACACCATTGAGGACGGTAGTCACGAATCAATCCATCCCATTCTTCGTACACATATTCCCCTCTCCTCAGAGCCTGACCGGTGCGCCTATCTTGTGGATTGAGATTCGGTTGAAACCACTGTTGCAGCGGAGAAGCTCCAAATAGGGGGTCCTGAGGATCTTGGGGCTTTTGTGGTTGAGAAGACTGAGATCGTTGAGGGCTCCCCGCTGAATTCACTCCCCCCTTCCCTTCTGAAATGCCCCCACCCTGTTGACCTCCAGACTGCTCTTGCACGGTCGTCTCATCCTCGCCCTGAACCTGATCCGGATTGACAATCCCTCTGAACTCCCAATTGAGCAGCGGTTGATAGGCATGCTCCAAATGCTCAACGGCTTCATGATGTTGCGCTTCCGCCGAAACCGCTCCCGTGTCAGAGAATTCTTCAGCCTGCTCTTCGTCTGAGTTTTTCGTGAGGGTCCCAATCCGAGACTCTAAGACCTGATAGAGCTGATCGGCGAGTTCAACCCCATCATCCACTGTCGCCGTCGGCCGAAGGATGGATTGCGCCAGCTTCAACACATCATCAATCAC
>JAOUNC010000506.1 GCA_029881175.1 Nitrospirota bacterium
AACATTCGTTGATTCTTCTTGAGCAGACTCAACTGCACCATATGCCCACAAAGGCCCACATACCGAAAGGACAATGAAAACAATTAAGACTGATCCGGGTTTTTTAAGGAATTCAATTGCATAAAATTTAATTTTGTTACCGATTATATGAAAAACAATTATCTGAGCTTTTCGCATATTCCTTACCGCCTGATACATGGTGTGTCATTCTTAAGTTGGTCATTTTCGAGTGCCAACAAAGCTAAATCTATGCATTCGCTATGGTCATTGGCAGTTTGCCCCAACTCCGCCCCTTTCTGATTGTTGCTCAGGTCATTTAGGGTATCTTCGCATCCTTGCCAGATAGGGGTGCCGAATGTTTCAACCTCATGCGCTAAACCTAATCCTACAGCACAATCAAATCCACGAGTTTGTGAAGTACAACACATCCAGTAAGTATGACGAAACGCGTTGCAACCGCCACTTTCAAAAAGGACATCTTCGAGATACTCTGACATTATTGCGCAGGATTTTCCGCCTGGGGAGAAGGATCCATCGGTATTTAAATCATCTAGACAACAGGCAAAGTTGATGGCACAGAAGGCGTTCTGATCTGGACCACTGAGAACAGAAATTGGCTCGCAAACACATTGAGGCGATTCACATTTATAGCAGTCGGGGCAATCGTGCAAACATCCTGTCCCTCCCGGCGCACTTCCACAATGCCAACCGGCTTTGAGAACTCCTACTCCTGGATTTGATTCAATCACCGACCCATTCGCACTCACCGTCCCGATCCCAATGGTGACGAAGGCTTCGAGGTCGTGATCAAACGAATACATTTCCACCTGGGCGCCGGGTGCGTGGCCATCCACATTGGGTAGCGTCAAGGGTGCCGGGGGATCAAAGATGGCCCCTGCTGGTTGAATGGTGACGATGAATTGCGGCTGCATGCCGTTAGGTGGGGGCATGGGCACTTTGTTGGCATTGACCGGCGTGACCGAAATTTGGCCCACATTCGAGCCGCCTGGGAAGGTGACGGAACCCGCTTTGACGGTGAGTTTGAACCCTGGCACTTCGGGCAGCGTGAACTCGACATCTTCTGCTCCGACCGTTTGGGCGTTAGCCACATCGATAGGGAGCAGATACACCGGTGCGGGTAGCGGGTTGTCGGTGCCTGACACGGCGACGAGATTATAGGCAATGGTTGGCCAGACACCTGGCACAGTGGCTGTGGTGCCATCCGCCACGAGATGTAAGGTTCCGACGGGCACGTTGGTGAGTTGGAATTGCCCTTGTGCGTTGGCAAGGGCTTGTAGGGTGGTGCCTTGAATGCGAAGCGTGACACCAGGGATGGGATTGTCTTGGTTATCCAGCACCACGCCGGAAATGGTGGTCTGTCCCGATGCGCTGGGAATCAGCCCAGAATTGGTAAACCCTGCGAATGCCGTGGTGCCGAGGAGCGTGGCTGCGACCCGATGGACGCCTAATCCCACTTCCGCGCCGAGTTTGAATTGCGCGCTAGCTCTTCCATTGGTGTCCGTTGTGGCGCTGAACGTGGATAATCCATTTTGAAACTGTCCACTGCCTGCAGTCACCTTGAATTCCACTTGCGCGTTCGGGATGAGGTTTCCTCCGACGTCGGTTACGGCCACGATGAGTGGTTCCGGCAACAAGTGATTGGGGACCCCCCGTTGGTTATTCCCGCCAATGATATTGATCTTATCGCCGGGATTTGGATCGGCCGAGGCCAGGAAAAGCCCTTCGCCTTGGAAGCCGACGGCCTTGACTTGGACCCGGTGATTGCCGCTGCCTGCTCGCGTGCCGACTCGGAAGCGCGTACTCGCTAGTCCGTTCGCGTCGGTTGCCACAATCAGCCCTAACGCTTCCTGAAGCGACCCGGCTCCCACTTTGCCGTCCCCCCGAATGACTCGAAAAATGACGTTGGCTCCGGCCACGGGGGTGTTGGTGCCATCCACGAGCCGGACGGTCAGTGGTTGCGGAACTTCTTGTTGAATACAGGCCCGTTGATCTTGGCCAGACACGATTTCAAGGCGGTTTCCTGTTGGGGGGATGC
>JAOUNC010000121.1 GCA_029881175.1 Nitrospirota bacterium
TCCCTTTTGAGCTTGGCCAAGTTGCCCCTCCTGTTCAACTGGGTGAATAACCACTCAGTCGACAGTGGCGCACCGGGGTGGGCTCTGTAAAAGTGTGGACCCTGCTCGATCACGAGCCAGCAGGCTGGAACGCCTCAAGCTCTTCGTAAATCTTCAGGTTCGCTAACTCGTAATATAAGGGAGGCGGTGACAAGAGGAAGGAGGCTGGTTAGGGTTACCCGAGGTCTCGTCGGCCTTCAATAGACTTCAGGAGGGTCACTTCATCGGCATACTCAATATCCATCCCGACAGGAATCCCATACGCAATGCGAGAGACTTTTACCCCGAGCGGTTTCAGTCGTTTGGTCAGATATATCGCCGTGGCCTCTCCTTCAATCGTTGGATTCGTGGCGACGATCACTTCTTTGATGCCTCCTTGTTGAACCCGATTTTCCAAGTCATGCGTGCGAATGTCTGCCGGGCCCACGCCATCTAAGGGTGAAAGTGCCCCGTACAGGACATGATATAAGCCTCGAAAGGCTCGGCTGAGTTCAATCGCATGGAGCGTGCTGGGCTCTTCCACCACTAAAATAATGGTGGTATCTCGCTTGGGGTCAAGGCACACATCGCAGAGTGGTCCTTCGGCAATATTCCGGCATTGCGTACAGAACGTAATTTTTTCTTTGACTTCTCGTATGGCTTCTGCCAGGCGGAGGGCTTCTTCCGTGTCAGTTTTCATGAGATGAAAGGCCAGCCGCTGTGCGGTTTTTTGTCCAATGCCTGGTAAACGCACCAATTCCCGGGTGAGGCGCATTAAGAGGCCTTGAGACTGACCGTTGTTTTTGGATGGTGATGAAGCCGTGTTGTCTGCCATGATCTGGATCCGGTGCCTTTGTTAAAACATGCCTGGAATGCCCAGCCCGCCTGTGAGCGACTTCATTTCGTCCGCCATAAGTTCTTTGGCTTTGCGGAGCGCTTCATTGGTCGCGGCGACCAGGAGATCTTTCAGCATATCCGCATCCCCTGCTTTCAACACTTCAGGGTCAATGGTGATGTTGGTGATTTGCATGGCCCCGTTGGCCTGCACCGTGACCATGCCTCCACCGGTTGAAGCTTCCACGGTTTTGGTCGCGGCTTCTTCCTGAATTTTTCCCATTTTCGACTGCATCTCTTGCGCTTGTTTGAGTAAATTACCCATATTGGCAAAAGGATTTTTCGACATTACTCTGCCTCCTCTTTTTTCGGAATTCGTTGGGCTGACGCTAATTCTCCTCCAAACAATTCTAACGCTTCCTTCACGAGTGGATGGGCTTTTACCTGTTGCATCAGGTCCTGGCTATCCTCGTGTTTTTTTTTTGCCCGAATTTCACCCATGGACGGCGGGCGTTCTTGCCCCTCGTGTAATTCGATGACTTGAACTCGTATGGGATGTCCGGCTAATTCTTCGCACAGCCTGGCAATGAGGGCACGATTTTCAGGCTTATCGGTGCGCCATCGAGCAATCGCATCTTTTTTGGAATAGCCGATGACGACATGATCGGCTTCCAGGGTCACGACACTCCCCTTTTCTAAAAAACTGCCGACATTGGGATGGTCCTTCATCATGCGATCCACCACCTGCTCCCAGTTTAACGTCACTGTTTGCTTTAGCGCAGGATTGGGTGCGTGAGGCACTGGCTGTGGGGGTGTTTGTTCCTGGGAAGCGGAAGCGACTGGTTTGGCTGGGATGGGTTTGTCCATCACGGGTAATGATGGAGATGGAGGTATACCAGCCGTTTCAGTCATGGACTTGGTTGGTTCTGGGACTTTGGGAATCGTTCGAGGTTTTTCCATGGACGATGGCGTTTTTGAGACTCGTGACGGGGTTGAAGCAACCAGAGCGGGAGTGGGCAATGTTTTGGGCTGGTGTGATGGTTGAGCCTGGACCATCGCGGTGGGTTCCAACCCGATGGCCGGCGCCATCTTCGGGTCCAAGAGCGCAGCGCGGACTACAGCGGCTTCGATGAGAAATCGTGGATGGGAACTTCCTCGGAGGCTGTCTTCGGTTCGAGATATAATGGTAAAGACGGCCTGTAAATAGGGCTCGGTGAGTGCTCTCGCTTGCTCAATAATCTGCGCGCCTTCTTCTTCTCCCAATTCCAAAAGATTCAGCACCTGTTGAGGCGAAGCAACCACGCAGGCCACCAGAAGATTGCGAATCCGCTCCAGGATTTCCCGGCAATAGATTCGAACATCAAAGCCTTGGTCAACGACTTCCCCAACGAGCGTCATGGCTTGAGAAGCTTGATGTGCAAGAATGGCCTCAATCATTTGTCGAACCAGTTCATCGGGCACGGAGCCAATCAAGGCCTCCAAGTCTTCATGCAGCAGCTTTTCGCCTCCAAAGGACACCGCTTGATCGAGAAGGCTGAGGGCGTCACGCATGCTGCCTTCACTTGTTCTGGCCAAGACGGACAAGCTGCGATCTTCAACGGTCACGCCGGTTTGTGTGGCCACATGGCGCAGTTGGGAGATGATCTCCAACCGGGAAATGCGCCGAAACGTAAAATGTTGGCAGCGAGACAGAATCGTGGCAGGAATTTTATGCACTTCCGTGGTGGCAAAAATAAAAACGGCATGGCTCGGAGGTTCTTCTAATATTTTGAGTAGGGCGTTGAAGGCCGAGTTGGAGAGCATGTGGACTTCGTCGATAATATACACGCGATACGAGCCATGGAACGGCGCAAATTTCACATTTTCCCGTAGTTCGCGCACATCGTCCACGCCTGTATTCGATGCCCCGTCAATTTCGATCACATCAACGGAATTCCCACGAGTGATTTCCACGCAACTTGGGCAGGTGCCACAGGGCTGACTGGTGGGACCTTTTTCGCAGTTTAGGGATTTCGCCAGAATACGGGCCACGGTGGTCTTCCCCACCCCCCGCATGCCGGAAAAGACATAGGCATGGGCCACTCGTTGCCGCGTGATGGCATTGGTGAGGGTTTGCACGACATGGGTTTGCCCCATGACTTCCTCAAAGGTCGTCGGGCGGTATTTGCGAGCAGAAACCTGAAATTCCATGTGAAAAAATCGTTCGAAGATTATAAGGCGGTTTTTTTAGTACGTCGTAAAAAGTGAGGAGTCATAACAAAAACGGGAAAGAATTTTGCGGCTTTTTTCACGCCATTGACTCTTTACTCCTCACTTTTCACTCAAGAAAGTCGGGGCCAGGTGATCCTGCGGCACACAGACTCGCCCACTTACCGTTGCTTCCTTCCGGACCTGGCGGAGTTCGCAGGATTCTGTTGCACAGGGCCCAGCCCCTATGACGAAACGTTGTTGACCTATAGTATGGCGGAGAGGGTGGGGTTCGAACCCACGGTACCGTCGCCGGTACACGTGATTTCCAATCACGCCGATTCGGCCGCTCTCGCACCTCTCCGTAATGTCTGTTGTCTATGAGTTGTTCACTCAGTGGTATGTGCCGGCTCTATTTATCCTGAAAGATTCGTGTTGAGCAAGCGGTCAAAGACTCCCATCTTACCATGGGGCTTTATGGGCGACAAGCAGAGCAGGGAAAAGTGAGGAGTAAAGCGAGTAAGTAGTAAGGAGTTAAGGATTCAAAGGGATTCTGTTTTTGACTCCTTACTTTTTACTACTCACTCCTTACTGCATGCGGGATTGAAACATGCGTTGTCGGCGTGACGACCTATGAAGAGCGGCAAATAAATGGCCACGAAAGAGCAACATGAACACCGTGGCGATGGGAGTGATGAGAAGTACGATGATAACACTCGCATTGGGTGGTATTCCTAGAAGGGATAGCCATTGCGATAACACGGTAAAGGGCAAGGTGATGAGATGCCAGAAATCCAGGCCGCCCCGTCGTCCGGCTTGGTTGGAAATCTCAAAGAAAAAGGAAAGTCCAAATGGGGCGACAGCAATGGCGACCGGCAAAAACCATTCAATCCAATTTTCAAGGATAAATTCGTAACTTTCCTGGACGACTTCGAGGGCCGATCCCTTCCGGCTTTGATAAATGACCTCAGGGACTGGATTTAACAAGACGAATATGAGGAAAAACACGGCGGAGGCGATAAGCGGCTGGTATGGGTTGGTTTGTAAGCCCATTTCCAGAAATAACAAGGGGAACCACACCATGAAGCCCACAGAAATCACGTCCCAAAAATATTGGCCCATGCTCTGAGGAATATCTTGCCATTGCAACTGCCGGGCGCCAAGGATGGCTTGTTCCGTTAAGCTTAAGGTGGCTCCAATGCACAACGCATTGACGGCTCCGAGAATGAATCCGCCGATCATTCCCAACGGGGCAATGATGGAGGTGATGAGCACCAAGCCCAGGGCGAAGACTAAGAGAACCGGGATTAGGAGCAAATTTTTTCGAAAAGAATGGAATGTCGCAAGCAGTGATTGGTGATATAATCGGACGGTTGCCTGAAAGAAGCCCTGCATGAAGGAGTGGGTAATCTGCAGTTTTTATCGTGTTGCAGGTGGGGGTGAATTTAAGTTCACGATGTCCTGTTGCCGTTGATCGCGATCTTTTCTGATCGTCTGAAGCCGGCTGGGGCGGTTCAAGGTCCACCATTTCACCGGTCCTTCAAAGGTTGGTGATGGAGGTGTGGCGGACCCCACAGGGGAATGTTGGAAGTCATACCCTTGATGGGTGTCTTTCTTTTCCAGAAATTTCTGGTAAATATCTTGGTAGAGCTGTTTGAGGGTCATAAGGCCCTACCTTACCCCACTTGGTTGGGGCTATCAAGAGGCAGGGTCGGGATCGAGCAGGATGCCTTAACATCCCCCTGATCTCGCGTTAACTGTATTTGGGGATGGCCTGTAGAAGAAAGACCTTTTATAATGAGGAAGTTTGGCTGTCGCGCCCTTCTTCACCTATCCGATGAGGAAGATGAACTAATCGACGTTGAGATGTTGTTTTATTATTGAATAGAGCGTACATGCGCGAGAGTGGCGGAACTGGCAGACGCGCAAGACTTAGGATCTTGTGGGTAAACCGTGGGGGTTCAAGTCCCCCCTCTCGCACCATTTTTTCACTTTTATCCCTAATCGGGTTTTTTGCACAAGGATTTCTCATTTTATGAAACTAGAAATGACAGAATTGGGGCCCGTGAAGCGGGCTTTGAAAATCGAAGTTCCTGAAGAGGCCGTGAATAGTGCGTTTCAAAAGGTGTATGCCGAGCTGAAGCGGCAAGTGCGCATTCCTGGATTTCGTCCCGGGAAAGCGCCACTCGAATTATTACAAAAGCGTTACGCGCCCATGGTCGGGCAGGATGTGGTTCAGCGATTGGTACCGGATTATTATCAACGGGCGGTTAAAGAATCGGGCGTTGTTCCGGTGCTGGTCGACATTCCGCCATTGGAACGTATGAAAGTCGAGCCCAATGCTGCTTTTACCTTTACGGCCACGGTGGAGATAAAGCCTTCTATTCAATTGGGGGATTATCGACCACCAAATCCTCTGTCATTAAAAAAAGATGATCGCTCCGTGGCGGATGACCAAATCGAAAAGGCCCTGCAAACGTTGCGCGAACAACAGGCCCAGGTTGATGCCGCTTCGGAAGGGACGGCCCTTCAGGACGGTCTTTATGCGGTGCTCACGGTTGAAGGCTTTGTGGATAACCAACCGGTGGAAGGGGCTCAGAAAAAAGGGCATCTTCATCAAGTTGGCTCTAAAACGCCCATCCTTGGGGTCGAGTTGGATGATCAGTTGTTGGGCAAAACAGCGGGGGAGACCTTCGACGTGCCTCAGCTATATCCAGCGAGTCACCCTGACATGAATTTAGCCGGAAAAACGATGGTCTTGAAAGTGACCATTGATGCGGTCAAAGAAAAGAAGTTGCCTGATCTGGATGATGAATTTGCGAAGGACTGTGGTGAATTTGATTCGCTGGAACATTTGAAAACCACCATCAGGACGCAACTTGAAAACATTTTGAAGCAGGATCTTGAGGAAGGGTATAAAGATCAGGTGATTGAGCGCTTATTGCAAATGCACCACTTTGATATTCCAGAAGTGCTGATCGAACGGGAATTGCAGACCCTGGTTCGTCAAAAACTCATGAAAGAACAGCGCCATTCTCACCGGGAAGATGATTTAAATGAGCCGATTCGCTTGCAGGAGGAAGCCAAGCGGCTTCAGCAGGAGCTCCAACCCGAAGCGAAACGGCGCGTGAAGCTCAGCTTAATCCTTGATGCCATTTCCCAAAAAGAGGGGATTCAGGTTTCTGAAGAGGAAGTCGATTCCGAAGTGCAAAAACTGGCCGAAACCTTGAAGCTGCCTGTGGCGGAAATTCGGCGCATGGTTGAAGCCGGTGGACCGGGGGCTCAAGAGGAATTCCGTGAACGGATGAAAGCTGAAAAGGCGTTGCAGTTTGTGTATCAAAATGCAGTGATTCAAGGGTAAAAGGCCGTCTTCGTGCCCTCTGGGCACAGTTCGTTAATGCGATAACCGATATCTATATTACAACTAGGAGGTCTCCAGGAATGCTCATTCCGATGGTCATTGAACAAACGAATCGTGGTGAACGGTCATATGATATTTATTCTCGTCTCCTAAAAGATCGAATTATCTTTATCGGGGCTCCAATTGACGATATGTTTGCCAATGTGGTCATTGCGCAACTCTTGTTTTTAGAAGCCGAAGACCCGGAAAAGGATATTCATCTCTACGTCAATTCTCCTGGCGGGAGTGTGACGGCGGGATTAGGGATTTATGACACCATGCAATATGTCAGATCTCCCATTAATACGATTTGTTTGGGACAAGCAGCGAGTATGGGTGCATTGTTACTAACGGCAGGGACCACAGGAAAACGGTTTGCCCTTCCCAATGCACGGGTTATGATTCATCAGCCTTTGGGTGGCTTTCAGGGACAGGCTACCGAAATCGATATTCATGCCAGAGAAATCCTGAAGATTCGTGAGCGGTTGAATGAGATAATGGCACATCACACCGGTCAGCCGTTAGATAAAATTGCGAACGATACCGAACGAGATTATTTTTTGTCTGGCGAGGAAGCCAAAACGTATGGCTTAATCGATGAAGTCATTGTTCGCAGTACGGCCAAGAGTCACAAAGACGAGACCAGGTCCGGAGCTAAAGGTAAAGACAAGGAGTAAGCTGAAGGAGGGTTCTTATTATGGCGAGACAAGCCAAGTCTGATGCCAATCTTCGTTGCTCTTTCTGTGGGAAGAGCCGCGATCAGGTTCGAAAACTCATTGCGGGGCCGACCGTATACATCTGCGATGAATGCGTCGGTCTGTGCAATGAGATTATTTCAGAAGACTGGCAGGAATCGCGTCAAGAAATTTCCACCAAGCTCTGTAAGCCGCTGGATATTCATCATCATTTGAATCAGTACATTATCGGACAAGATCGGGCCAAACGGATTCTTTCCGTGGCTGTGTACAATCATTATAAGCGGATTGCGGCAAATGAAGCTGGAGATGTGGAGCTTCAAAAGGGGAATATCCTTATTCTAGGTCCGACAGGAACAGGGAAGACCTTATTTGCTCAAACGTTGGCGAATTACCTGGATGTGCCCTTTACAATTGCTGATGCGACCACGCTGACCGAGGCCGGGTATGTTGGGGAAGATGTTGAGAATATCATCTTAAAGCTCTTGCAGGCTGCCGATTTTGACGTCGAGCGAGCCGAACGGGGCATTGTGTATATTGATGAAATCGATAAAATTACCCGTAAGGCCGATGGTCCGTCGATTACTCGCGATGTGTCCGGAGAAGGGGTTCAACAGGCCCTTTTGAAATTGATCGAAGGCACGGTCGCTAATGTGCCTCCTCAAGGAGGACGGAAGCACCCTCACCAGGAGTTCATTCAGGTCAATACGACGAATGTGTTGTTTATTTGTGGGGGCGCCTTTGTTGGGCTTGATGCGATTATTGAGCGGCGGTTGAACCAAAAGCGC
>JAOUNC010000507.1 GCA_029881175.1 Nitrospirota bacterium
CTTGTCCAGACCCATCGCCATCGCTTCCCGGTAGTAAACCTCTTCGCGCACGCGATCGCGCACCAGTCCCGCCAGTTCCTCCGGCGTCGGCGGACGCTGCCACGTCTTCGCGAAGGTGGCGGCGAGGGTATCGATGCGAGGCGTTTCAGCACCGCGTAGAATGCCGCCGCCATAGGTGCCGACTTCACCCCAACCGAGGTTGTCCATCAACATCAATACGACGTTGGGTTGATCCTGTGCCCAGGCCATTCCTGGCGCAAGGAGCATCAGGAAAAGAACCATGCTAAAAAACTTGCTAACCATGTTTTGATATTGAAGGATTTCTAATTGGATTCGGCCTTTCAATGTCCCATTTAAATGGTCATTCATACTCCACCTCCCAAGGAAAGAATTCATGACATGTTGCCCATTTGAGGCTCGGCACCTTGCGCAGACGCAACCAGAGCCTGCCTAATCTTAATTAAGTTGAAAGATTTCTTGCAATACTCCCCCCATGGCGCCCGAGGGTGCCTTGGTGTGCAGCAGTGAAGACAGGGTTGGCGCCACGTCCACCGTGTGCACGCGACGGTGGATATACTGGTGTGGAATGCCTTGCCCCGCAAACACAAGAGGAACATAGGTGTCATAGGCCCATGGAGAGCCATGGGTAGCGGCCACCGTCAACCCGTCAAAATCATTGATGAACCAATGCGGTTCGAAGATGACGAAGATATCTCCTGACCGTGTCGGGTTAAAGTTATTCAGCACGGATCGATACAGGGGCGTATCCGGAAGATTGCCTTCCTGAAGGGCGCTGCTGGAAACCGCCAAGGCGACCCCTTCAAACTTGATCAACTCTGACGCGACGGCCCGTTCGACGTCGGCTTGATTGAGCCCCTTCTCCTGAATCACGCTTTGATTGAGATACACGTAGGGGTGCGAATACCGTTGAATCAATTCTTTGCCGATGCCGAATGCTTCTTTCAGACGTTGAATGCCGGCTTCCTTGTCCCAGGCATCCGGGTTGACGTAGTTGGCGTCGACACCAAATTCATTGAGATAGCCGGGCACTTCAGGGCCGCCATGATCGGACGAGAACACGATTAACGTGTTTTGTAATCCCACATGCTGATCCACAAACGCCAACAGATCAGCCAGTGTGCGATCTAACCGCAACATATTATCTTCGCTTTCTAAGCTGGACGGACCGAAGAGATGCCCCACGTAATCGGTGGAAGAAAAACTCACCGAGAGATAATCGGGAATGCCGTCCTGTCCCAGTTGTTCACCTTCGATCAGCGCTTTGGCAAAGTCGAGGGTCAGTTCATCTCCCACCGGACTGAGCGTCAGGAAGGTGGTGAAATATTTGTGGTCCGGCTTTCCGAATGGATGAGGAAAGATTCGCTCATAGCCGGGAAAGTTGATTTCCCAGGGTCGATCATCCGCCTGGCCGAACAGATAGGAGGAAGGGGCATGAAGCAACTCCCATGACCGGTTCCCATAGGAAAAAGGCAGCCGCTTGTCATTCCACTGCGTGACCCAGGATGGATACCCTTTATAATAATAACTGCTGGTGACGAATTCTCCTGTCTTTTTTGAAAACCAAAACGCTTTGCCCGCATGGCCCGCCATCGAGACCGCGCCTCGGTCCTTCACGGAGACTCCAAAAATTTTGGCTTGCCCGGCCGTGTGAATGGCCAGTTCGTCACTAAAGGTGGTACCCAGAATCGCCATGGGAGAACGCCCGTCGGTGCCTGCCGCCTTTTGAGTGGGATCAATCTCTGTTTGCTGATCCACATCGGCGCCTTTGGTCAGAAGAGGATAGCGTGAATCTTCAATGTTATACGTCAGGTTCCCCGTTTCCCTGTCCAACCAGAGATTTCCGACCATGCCATGCAGAGAGGGATGGGCTCCTGTGGCCAACGTGGCATGTCCCACGATGGTTTCGGTATTGGCGTGCGCGTGATGCGCGTCGGTATACACCGTGCCCTTCTCCCACAAATACCGGAATCCGCCCTCCCCTAGCCGCTCGTAATAGCGCAAAGGCAAGTCTCCGCGAAGCTGATCGACGGT
>JAOUNC010000122.1 GCA_029881175.1 Nitrospirota bacterium
GTATAGCGGTAGGGGGAAAGAGGACAACCACCCCCCTTGGGCAGACTTCGAACTTGGCACGCAAAACATTGGATTGATCGCCGGCTTTGCCAAAGCCTGTACCATCAAACAACAGGATGGCCTCAAGACCGTCAGCTTGGAACGCATCAGAATGAACGTGCGCAAAGCCATATCGAAAATTCCCCATCTGAAAATCCTTGAATGGGAAGGACCGCATAGCCCTGGTATCTTATCGTTGACCTGTAGGGATAAGCAGACGGAAAGACAGCTCCATTCCCAGACCGACACCCTGAGCTGGAAATCCTTCTGCCTTCCTAAGCACACAGAACAACAAGCATTCCGGTTATCATGGTCCTCCGACACCCCCCAAACAGACCTAGATGCTCTCGTGTCATTTTTTCAGAATATTTCTTGATTAATCAGGAAAGTGGAAGAAGTGAAAGAGGAGAGAGGAAGGCAGAAGGCCATCCAGAAAGTGGACGGCCTTCGTTCGGTTAGCCAAAGTTCTTATGGTTGGACGAGGACAGTGACAGAGGCAGCCGTCCAATCTCCAACAGGCTGCTGAACAGGCATGGCTTGAAGAGGGGCTACAGCTTCAGCCCCATACGGTATTCCAGGATTGTACCCTTGGCTTTGTCCTCCACCTTGAACACCAGTGGCGTCGGCCTGTTGCCCATAGGCATCACCGGGATACGGTCTTCCCGTCGACGGGGAGTTCTCATAAGCAGCCGGTTCAACCATCGGCTCGTCAGGAACGGTGATCAGACCCCGGGTCATACTACCAATTAACTCATTCCTGAGGCTCACCAATTGCGCCATAGGTTTTCCAACAATCACGCCTTGATCTAATCCGGATTGCCCTGAGGAACCCACCGATTGCCGAATGCGGCTGGTGAGTTGGCGGTCGGTACTGGCAAACACCCGAATCGTATCCACACCAGGAGGATTGGCATAGTCCCAATGAAAACCCGCACGATTCCCGCTGTTTAATGAATCCGGCAAGAGAATCGACCGACCGGCTCGCACAAACCCGTCAGCGTAGAAATTGGGATTTTGGTAGGGATTGGGGAACAACACATTCACATTGCCTTCTGCATCCACATCGACAACCGTAATGTAGCAATCCGTGTCCGTCGTCACTTCCAGTTGCAAGCTGTTTGAAAGGGTCCGAGCCTCACCGGCTTGCCGGATATGATACACCGGCGCGTCCATTCGATCACTGACAACCGCAATCCCTCGTTGTCCCACCTGCACCACACGTACGTCCAGATTGATTTGGGTCGCCGGATTTTCAAGCGCCAACAATTGTGACGCATTGCGAGATTGCACTAAGACCTGGGCCATGGGGTCAAGCGCCTTGGGATTGGCAGAAATCGGCAAGGCTAAAATTTCCTTTTCACCATCGGCGCTATACACATGCCAGGTGTGATCCTTGGCATCCACCAAGAATCGCGCAAATTGATCGGCACCAACAAACTCAATCTCCCCAAGTTTATGTTGGAGGACTCGCTTGAGATCTTCGGCTTGCTCTGCCGCCACGTTCAAAAGACGAACCGGAATACGCTGGGATTGGGGAGCCGGGGCAATCAGGATCGCACGTCCTTTACCAGTCATGGCGGCCGAATGGCCGGAAGCTTTGGCAATGGCATTGCCATTTTCTACTGATTTCACAACCGCAAAAGCCTGCGCCTTCGCCGGATCGAACGCCGTTTCGCCCTCAGGATACATGGCCCACACGGAACCGGGGTCAGCTCCCAACGCCACCGCGTTCACCAACACATAATCAGCGCCTTTCTGCCGTTGAACAGTGACCCATGATCGTCTGGCCGATTCGGATTCGGCTTGTATCGTTGATTCGGCTTGGCTGCTGAGGACAAAAAACGGTTGTTCAATTCTAGCCTTGGAGGCTTCTAATTGCGGTTCAGGCATGCTGGTTCGGCCAAACTGATTTTGGATACGCTTGAGTTCGCTTTTAGCTCCAGCGAAAATTTCCCGAGTCGAGGCACCTGTTGGCGCAGCCTGTAGGCTCTTAAATAAGGAATGAGTAAAAAATCCATGATACCGGCCATCAACGGGCCCATCCAACGCTTCTTCATGGGCCGCCGCACCACTAAACAGGACATAGGCATGTTTGTTCAGAGGGACAATCGCTCGAGTGAACACCCCGCCTTTTTTGTACAGGGCCACCCGATCATCGGTTGGAACGGACCGCACTCGCACTTCAAGCCCTCGCGTCGCCGTCCCGGAATGACAAGAGTCCAACACGACGACCGCTTGAGGCGTTTTCAGTTGAGCTAAAATGGCCTCTAATTCATCATCCGTAATATCAGGCACCCCTTCGGTGCGTCCGTCCTGCGGCACAATCGTTTCATCTAATTGATCATCAGGTTCGTCTCCATTTAAATCTTCGACCTGGGATCCATGGCCGGAATAATGGATGTAGACCACGTCATTGGGTCCGGCTACTTTGACGATCGTATTTAAGGCTGCCAACACACCAGCCCTGGTGGCTGCCTCATCTCGAACCACTTGCACATTGTTGTCTGAAAACCCGTAGCGGGACATCAAGACCTGACGAACCAAATCAATGTCATTCGTGGTTCCTGGTAGCCTGGGTAAGACCTCATACTTCCCAATACCAATGAGAAGCGCCCGTTTGACGGAAGTATTGGTGGTCGCCCCGAAGGCCGACACGAGACCCGTCAACCACGACTGGCTCAGAAAAACCAGGGCAATGAGCACCAAGGAGAAAGTGGAGAGCTTGTTGGATGTTTTCATGGTAAGCCTCTTTTTCAAATCAAACAATTATTGGTAAGTAGTCTATCTCGGTTGCTTTCATCACTCAACCTTGTGTTGTGAGGTATGTCTGCCTTACAGCAAAAAAGGTTCAAAAGCCTTCATTCCGCCACCCTCCAGGCCGAGGATTACTCGTTTGTCTTTACTATTATACCTCCCCAACACAGGTCGCTGGCCTCGGCAGCATCCACTTGTCTTGTCCTTCCTCCTCACCTATGCTAAGGGATCAAACGATCTGACTGTCGACCGTTGCCTAACCACATGGTGATGCCTAGACCGTTTTCCCCGGATTGAACCCTCAGCCTCATGAATGCGACTCACTGGCAAGACGTGACAGACCTCGACCTACTCAAGGCCTGCCTCCCCGATAATCAGCAAGCCTTTGAAGCCTTGTATCAACGGTATGAAAAACGGGTCTTTCATTATTTAATGACGGTGGTCAACGATGCCACCCTCGCGGAGGAAATTCTGGTGGACGTGATGCTGGCAGTCTGGAAAGGACTCACCACCTTCCAAGGACAATCTAAAGTCTCCACGTGGATATTTGGGATTGCCCATCATAAAGCGGTCGATGGCTTACGCAAAGTGACCAGTCAACAACGAGGAGGCATTCCCATCGACGATATCGTAGAATCGCCTGATCCAAAAGACGGGCCCTTTGAAGAAACGAACAAGAATCGACTGGCAGAACTCACGAATCAGGCCATGATGAACCTTTCCGCCGACCATCGGGAAATCGTCCATATGGCCTTTTACGAAGGTCAATCCTATCCGGAAATTTCAGAATTGCTGGGTATTCCTGTGAATACTGTCAAAACCCGGGTGTACTATGCCAAACAACAACTGAAAAAAACCCTTCAACACCACGGCGTGAAAGAGGATATTTTGTAAGAAAACCATCATGGAACCCGAACAACCACTCCATACCGAAGCCATGCTCCTTCCAGAATACGTGAATCGGACGCTCTCGTCTGAGGAAGAGCAACAGGTGGCCAGCCATCTTCAAACCTGCGTCACGTGCCAACAAGAGCTTCAGGAGGTGACCAACATGCAAGCTGCCATTAAACATACTATCGCCCAACGTCCCGGCCCATCACCGGCCGCGTTTTCAACCCTCATGCGTCGGATCGAACAGGAAAAGCAGACTCAAGGCGAGAAAAACACTCAACCCACAACCAGCTCATGGTGGGAAACAGTGGAATCCGCCTTCCGATCGCTCTTTGAAATCCAATGGGTTCCGGCATTAGCCTCCGTGCTCATCGTTGGGCAAGCCTTCCTGCTCCTTTCCCTGATAGGAACACCAGAAGGACAACAAGGACAGGGAAGCGGAACGATCTATGAACGGGGAATCCCTCAAGGCACGCCAGCCACTCCCTCTCTCAAAATTGAAGTCCAATTCGTGGAAACTGCCCAGGAGCGTCCAATTCGTGGTCTAGTCCGAGACTTGGGTGGCCGAATCATTGATGGCCCCACGGAGGACGGACGATATACCTTAGGATTTCCAATAAGCCCAGGACTCAGCTCCGACTCAATTCTCACCATGCTCGGGAAACACCCTGAACTCGTTCAAAAGGCCCAATTACTGGGCCCTTGAAACTTTCCCTCGCTCCCTTCCTGACTGACCACATCATAATATCTTCCCCGTCAACGTGGGAACCGCGTTGTGGGTAGATGCCAACCCTCTCTACACTTCTTCCCACTGCTGGACAACACCACCTTATAACCCGAATGGGGCATCCCATTTTTTGTTGCTATTTGGTGGAAAAGAATCTTAAGTTAACCCTCATGATTTGAGGACTTTGGTCTTCGACTCCGAACGACATGATGATTAAGGAAGATTTCATTCAACAGGGTGAACGATGCAACTAGCCATCATGATCCAAATAATGCCCGTGTAGTGTTAACAGATAATCCCCAACGATTTTAGACTGCCCGATGATAAGAAGGCATAGGTTCATTGTTCAGCTAAAGTAAGGATAAAATTTGAGCCGGACAGGTTTCAAATGTGTGGATTGAGGACAAAGCCCGGCGTCACGATTAATTTAATAAAGGAGAGCTTCTACCATGAACAAAACATCATTGTATTTTGCTTTCATTGTGCTACTGATGCTTGGCACTCTTGTGCCTGTTAAAGCGGTTTGGGCGTTAGAAGCTGAAACGAGGGCCAGCATCACTCTGAGCCAACCCGTATATTTCCTCTCACCGGATGGCAGTCCGGTGCTTGCCGATTCCGGTGAGTATGGAGTTGAGGCAGCGGACGAATGGCTTCGCCTCACACCCGGCACGGAACGTCGGGATGCGCTATTGGTCGAAGCCCAAAAAGGGACTCATCAAGACACCGTGGATCATCCCAAAGCCCTGTCGATACCAGGGAATGAAATGAATGAAGCCGATATGCATGTCGTGCAATTGCTCAATCCCGACGGTTCCAGCTTGATGGCAATCGGAACGTACAGTGGAATCCGATCGCGCGGGCTCCCTGAGAATTTCCTAAACGCCATAGAGGCACTCCGCGCCAAGAGTAGCAACCGAAACTGTACTCCGGATTTCCAGTTTTTGGATGAGGATTCCAAGCCGGGAAAGGCCTACTCGACCGACAAAACTCCTCAAGCCTGGATTACCACGGCAACCCAGGATTGGATGGGGAAGTTGCCTGACAACACGAAACTGAACCTAATTTCTATTCCCGGCACTCATGATACTGGTGCACAAGGAGAACACGGAGGGATTGGGGTAAAGACTCAACCATGGTCAATTACCGAACAGCTCAATGCCGGCATTCGATACTTGGATATTCGCACCCGAAGAACGAAGGATTCCTTTGCTATTCACCATGGAGATTATTTTCTGGACATGATGTTTGGCGACGTCATGAATGAGGTCACCAGTTTCTTGAAAAACCATCCCCAAGAAGTGGTCCTGATGCGTATAAAAAAAGACGAGAAATCCGCGGAGCCGGGTAGTGCCTCGTTTATGGAGATCTGGAAAAGATATATAGGGATTTATGGCCAATATGTCTATACTAGGAACAACACAGTCCCCACGCTGGGAGAGGCCAGAGGGAAGATTGTCGTCCTTCGTAACCAATGGGATCCGATCACCGTAGCAGGCATGATATCTTCTGGTCTGCAAACTGGAGTTGAATATTCAGATCAAAACATTCAGGATAAATACAAGGTCTACGCCCTTGCGCATAAGCATAACAAAGGGGATAGTGTCTCCCTGCCATCCAAAAAAGACGTAATTAAGGCCTATATCGCGGTGGCTCTTTCACTGCCTGCCACCAACGGGAAGCTAGTGCTTAACCATTTGAGTGGGGCAGTGGGAATGGTCCCCAAGGATGTGGCAGACTCCACGAACCCTGACGCCTACCAATTCATTGGGCCATATGGAGGCGTTTCCAAAAACTTGGGCGTGTTGATTATGGATTATCCAGGGGAAAAACTAGTTTACCGCATTATTAAATCGAATTTTGTCTCATCATGCTCCTGCCAGCCCAGAACTTTTCGAACAGTGAGCAACAAGACCTGGGCGGAATTTCGGCTTCCCACAAAACCTGTGGGGACAGTCCTTTCCATCGATGGGGGAGCGTATAACAAATACGTATTTCCCAAATGCAACCGGGTCCATTGGAGCGATCTCAATTTTGCATGCGATGCGATCGGCACCTGGGTGAAAACCATGGGCAGCTGGGGGGCAGATGCTCTTTGCCAGGGTAGTAAAGGAAATAGTCCCTATGTGGCCGTCGGAAACCGATAGCCGTGGGATAATAGGCAAACGGGCAAATATAGTGTGCTTTAATCCAAGTCCTCCTCGCCAAATGCGGGGAAGGCTGACCGTGTCCTAACAGCTAGAAAACCTTCCACCTCAACTCTTCGGGCCAGCTTGAGCCAATGCCCCCCTTTTACGAATCTTTCCTCATTAAGACTTTTGGACCCCGTCAGACATAACAGATCCGTCGTTTTCACAGAAATTCTGGTGGTTGCGGTTGAACCGCTACTGGGTTCAGTCTGCTCATTTCGGGGTTGAGGCCAGGAATTTCCTCTTGCTTCACGCTTAGATGTAGATGCCACGGACGAATCTCAAAGGTACATTGAACTATTTTGATTACCCGCACGACAGACTTTCCGACTACAGAAGGAAACATTGAAGAAAAAGAAAAGAACAAATGCCAGCTACCTCCGATTATAACCCAGAGAGTGAAATTTGCCCTTTTAAATCATGAGAACCTAGAATGAAAATTATGCCAAAGACATCCATAAAGGCCTCCAGCGGTAAACCCCGTGGAACAAGGGTGATCCTTTCTGTTCTTTTAGGCGGCTTACTCCTTTTTCCATTAGGCACCCAGGCCGGATTTTTAGACAAAGCCTTGAAATTCGGCAGCAATCTTCTGGCCACGGCTGCAGGAAATTACACAAAAAAATACGCACAAGATCTGACTCAACTGCTGCAAGCTCTTCGAAATCCTGGAGCGGCCAACCAACCAATCATACAAGGAATCACTCCGGACAACACGTCTGGATACCCTTATGACCCCAACGATCCCTATGCGCAACAAGGGAATCCCCAAGATCCGTATGGGCAGCAACCAGCCCAACCCGGCTACCCCAACGATCCCTATGCCCAGCAAGGCTATCCCCAGGATCCCTATGGGCAGCAACCCGCGCAACAGGGTTACCCCCAAGATCCCTATCAGCAACCAACCCAGCCCGGTTACTCCAACGATCCCTATGCGCAACAAGGCTATCCTCAGGATCCCTATGGGCAGCAACCAGCCCAACCCGGCTACCCCAACGATCCCTATGCCCAGCAAGGCTATCCCCAGGATACGTATGGGCAGCAACCCGGGCAACAGGGTTACCCCCAAGATCCCTATCAGCAACCAACCCAGCCCGGTTACTCCAACGATCCCTATGGGCAGCAACCCGGGCAACAGGGCTACCCCCAAGATCCCTATCAGCAACCAACCCAGCCCGGTTACTCCAACGATCCCTATGCGCAACAAGGGAATCCCCAAGATCCGTATGGGCAGCAACCCGGGCAACAGGGCTACCCCAACGATCCCTATGCCCAGCAAGGCTATCCCCAGGATCCGTATGGGCAACAACCAGCTCAA
>JAOUNC010000123.1 GCA_029881175.1 Nitrospirota bacterium
GTTATCCACTAATCGTATGCCAAGCTCAAAGGACGGGGTTTTTTGGACGAGATCACCTAGCACAACATCAATCTCATCGGAGGGCAACTTGTTGTCTATAAGGTCATATAGAAGGCGTATTGCCGCATTGGACTCTGGGTCCTGAAAAATATTCGTTCCTTCTCTTCTGAAGAAATGGATGTTCTTATAGAGGCATTCTATGAGTACTGGCGAATTTTCACGTGTAAGACTTGGCAAAAATATGTTCCTCTTCTGCCACAGTTCAGTCGGTTGCTTCCTATGACTCAAACCTGAAAGAGGGAAATCAAGGTCTTCTCTGAACTTCTCTTGGCCACACCCATTCCAAGAAGCCATGAAGGATTCGACAACCTGATCCGGCACGTCATTGGCTGGAACACTGGGCGTGAAGTATTTCCAGAAAACTTCCGGATGGCTCAGCCGGTTCTGACGGCAAAACTCTGGCTCCAAGTCATTATTCCCAGCATGCGTGTTGGATACCCCTTTACGCACCTCAAGGAATAACATTTGAAGAAGTTCGAGCAAAACCTCTGGCTTCTCCTGTTTTTCACATAGCGTTTCGATATGCTCTTTGATAAGGAGGTATGTCCTGTCATCTCTGGCCTTGAATTCATATGGAAAAGAAATGAATGCGGCCTCACCCCATAATGGAAGGTACATCCACGGATATTCAGATATATCTTCGTATACGTTGGGGAAAATAATCCTGATGGCTTCCAGAATTAGGAAATCTTGAATATGAACCGCGTCCTTCATTAAAGGAAAATTTTGATAGAGACCATCCAGGTAAAGGTTTGCACATTCTAGCGTGGGAAACAGCTTTGATAACTGAAAGACATAGATGGCAGGGAAGGTTTTCTCGAAATCTGCGATTCGCTTCTCATTAATCTCGAGATCGCTCAACAGTCTGGCTATGGCGGGAACAGGGTCATCTTCGCTTGAGAAAGAGGGGTTCCGATTTATCCCTTCCTTTCCTTCTGGAGGCCGAGAAATCCCGGCCTGGACAATTTCTTCAACACATAAAAAATCGTCAGGCCGATCCGGGTTTACTATCGCATTGACCTCCATATGATCGGTACTTAACACCTATACTGTTTTTTGAATTTCCCCAAATGTTTCACAAGTTGGACTCTCTGTAGAGGATCCGGCTTTTTTCTCACTCGAACAGTGTCATTAACGAAAACAACCAGCTTTACGCCAGTCTTCTCAATGAGGCCTTCGATTTTGGATTGCAAATCATCAAATATTTCGTCGGACAAAAATTAGTCAAAATTGAATCCTGTACACTTAAGACTAAAAACAAGAAGGATACAGTATATCATTATCAATTATTTTAAATTGGGGAGGCGGAACCTTCGGTTAAGCCAATTATGGATTCCATCGTAAAAGGTTTCGATTAAAGCCTCCGTAGATGAAAAGACCCAGTGGTCTTGCCACGATTTCCATCCAGGATACAGAGCGGAGCGTTTGAATACGGCCCCGTCACTCAGAAGAACTCCGGCCCGTTCTCCACAGATCCCCTCGGTGATGCCAGAATCATTTTTGCATGCCTCACCCTAAACTCACTTTTTCGCGGTTGATCCCGTAGCAATTTCTGTCTTCATCTCTGGGAATCAGTTCAGGATATCGGCTTTTTTGAAAGGCAGTTGGGCCATTCATTTTCAAGGGAGCGGTCCTCCGGTTTCATTCGATCCTGTCATTTGTGGCTCAAGGCCACGGAAGAAGATTTTGAATCTGTCCCAAATTTCCCCACGCTCTGGGGCGGATGAGTCGATCGTCACGGAATATGCATCGCATCCTTACCCTTAACGCTTTCTTGTGCTGATTCATGGGTATAGAGTCGTTCTTGCGTGTCTATTCAGAAATGACGCAAAGTATCCGTGGAAAGCTCCATGACCTCTCTTAAGGGAAGCCAAAATGCGGATGGCATTTCGGGGACGGCGAATGTTGGAAATCGGATTCCCAATATCAAAAAGTCAGAGATGTTATGACCAATAGCGTCACCCACCGAAAGCCTGCGCTCATCCTCTACATGGGAATGCTCGTGCATTGGGCTGTGTGTTTAGGACCCGCGCCGTCATATTCGGGAACCGATGACACTCCAATCTCTTCGGTTTTGATGCCTGCCATTCCTGCCTTGGATTCCATTCCCTCGACTCCTGAGGGAGATCGCATCAGGTTGGGCCATAACCTGATTGTGACCACTCAAGCCTACGCCAAGACGTTCGTGGGCAATGCCTTAACTTGTACCAATTGCCATTTGGATGCAGGGCGGAAAGTGGGCGCTGGCACCTATGTGGGTGTGATTTATGCCTACCCTCGGTACAAAGCCCGTGTGGCCCGGGAGATTTCATTGGAAGAGCGGATTAATGAATGCTTTGAACGCAGCATGAATGGAAAGCCATTGCCGGAGGGAAGTCAGGAAATGACTGCGATTCATGCGTATATGTCGTGGCTCTCTCAGGAAGTTTCTCCTTCTGCGGATCTTTTTTGGCTGGGATTTCCTACGCTGCCTCTCAAGGAACGACCCGACCAGCACAACGGTGAACGTCTTTTCCAGGGTACCTGTGCCACCTGCCATGGGGCTGACGGGCACGGCACGTCGGTGGCTCCACCGTTGTGGGGACCCCAATCCTTCAACATTGGTTCCGGACTCGCCCGAGTGAGCAAGGCTGCGGCCTTTATCAAGGCCAATATGCCGATCACGCAACCGGGCATATTAAATGAATCAGATGCCTATGATGTGGCAGCCTTCATGAATAGTCATTCGCGACCAGATTATGCTCAAAAAGCTCTCGATTACCCCAGAGGCGGAAAACCCGCCGATTCGCCATATTAACCGGTTTATTTTTAGAGGAGGGCAGAACCATGGCACGTTTTCTTATTTCCGGAAGCCGAGGAACGGATGATCCCACGCTCGCAACACTCCCCTTCATGGCCGCAAAAACTGCGAAGGAACAAGGCCATGACGTCGTGTTGTGGTTGTGGAGCGAGGCCGTGACGCTGGGCCGCAAGGGAACGGCGGACCACGTTGTTGGGGTCAACCTCACCCCGCTCAAAGATCTACTGGCAGCGGTGCAGGCGGCCAAGATTCCCTTATGGGTTTGCGGGGCTTGCGCGGTGGCTCGTCAGGTGAAAGAAACGGATCTGGTCGAAGGGGCGACGATCAAAGGCATGCCGGATTATATACAGGCTGTGGCCGAACGGGAGAAAATCATCTCGTTTTAACGGCTTGCGTCTTACTGAAGGCGGGGCGTTGGGATTCCCCAAGCGTTCCCTCTCTCTTTGCAGCCTAGGTTTTAGTATTGACTCTGGACGCGCCAGAATCCCTGGGGGAAGGCGTCCCAATTTTTATTCTCTTAAGAATTGGGCTTGGGTTATTACCACATCAAATGCGTTAAAGATTGACCCGTCTCAATGCAATAGAAGAAAGTCTGAACCCTAATAAACCCGAATCACCGGCGGACGAGGCGAATCCAGCGCCACATATTCACGAGGCTGAACAGCGAAGAGGCCAGATAGGTTAAGGCCGCCGCTTTAAGTATACGCCGGGCGCCCTCCATATCCGTCGGTGCTAAATAGCCACCTTCTTCAAGAATGGGCAACGCCCGACGAAAACTGGCATTCCATTCCACTGGCAAGGTGATGAGATGGACCAAGGCCGACACACTCATCGTCCCAATGGCCACCACCAACACGGCGAGACCCACGGCAGGAATTCTGGTAATCCCGGCCAACACAGGAATACCCAACATCAAGTACGAGCCTGCTTTTTCGGCTTTCTGCGCAAATTTGATCAGGTGCGTTCGATCTTTGAGGAGCGAATACCCATCATGATCCTGCAAGGCATGGCCCACTTCATGAGCCGCGATGACGGCGGCGGTCAAAGACTTGCCATTGTAATGTTGCGGCAACAGGCCCACTAATTTGGTTTCGGGGTTATAATGATCGCCCATGGGAGTCGGTTCGACACGCACCTCTTGCAGGCCAAATCGATTCAGTAAATGACGCGCCAGTTCACCGCCGGTTCCAGGCCAATTTTCGCGCGGTTGCCGGTACTGCCGGAACACCCACCACACCCACAACTGCGGGCCCAGCACCAACGCAATCAAGATGATGGATATGAAGAGCAGTCGCATAAGGAATGATGATGGTCGTGAAAAGTAAAAAGGGGAAAGTTAGAGAGAATTGGCATAAACAAAGAACCATTCTCCGGCAACTAGGCGAGAACGGCGCTACTGTTTACACAGTCCCCATTACGAAGAACAACTCACGATGATCGGCGGGCTATCATCCGGGGCCGGCAGGGCATAGGCCCCCATACCTGGCTGATCAGTAAAGGGATGACTTAGCAACCCCAGAAGCCGGTCAATCTCGGAATAGTCTTTTTCTCGTGTAGCCAGCTGGATAGCACGTTCTGCCAAATGATTTCGCAGCACATACTTGGGATTCACCTGATCCATGCGAACCTTCCGTTCGGCTTCCTGGCTTTTCTCGGCCAGCAATCGTTCACGATATCGGCCAGTCCAATCATCAAACGCCTCACGATGGAGAAAGAAATCACGAATAGTTGAATTGTCGGCAGAAGGCTCCTGCTGAAAATTTCCCAGCGCCCGAAAGAAGGTCGTATAATCGGTTCGGCTGGAATCCATCAGATTTAAGAGATCAGTCACCAGTTTATCATCGCCCGCATGGCTTTCGGCCAATCCAAGTTTGGCTCGCATCAACTCCGCATATTTCTCAAGCATGGCCTGTTCATAAAGCTGCGGCGCCATCTTCAGGGATTCTTCATCTATTAAAGTGGACAACGCTTGACCTAGCGCTCGAATATTCCAATAACCAATATCCGGTTGGTGTTGAAAGGAATACCGGCCCTGGTGATCAGAATGGTTACAAATAAATGTCGGATCATAGCGTTCCATAAACCCATAGGGCCCATAATCCATCGTTAAGCCCAGAATAGACACGTTGTCGGTATTGAGCACCCCATGGGCCCAACCCACCGCCTGCCATTGGGCCACCAAATGACCGGTCCGCATCGCCACTTCATGCAACAGGCGTGCATAGGGATTCTCCGCCTCACGAACATGCGGATAATGATGGTCGATCACATAATCGGCTAAGAGCTTCAGATACTCATATTGGCGTCGATAAAAAAAGACTTCAAACGATCCAAACCGGACATGGGATGGCGCCATACGCAGTAGCATTGCCCCAGGTTCCGGATATTCCCGCCAGACAATTTCTTCCCCGGCCACAATACACAAACTTCGTGTCGTGGGAATGCCCAGGGCATGCATAGCTTCGCCACAGAGATACTCACGAATTGTGGAACGTAGGACAGCCCGCCCATCCCCATCACGCGAAAACCGCGTGAGTCCGGCGCCCTTCAGCTGCAGTTCCCACCGTTCGCCATTTTCATTTCTGACCTCGCCCAGCATTACCGCTCGTCCATCGCCGAGCTGAGGAACATAATGTCCGAACTGGTGTCCCGAATAGAGCATCGCAATCGGATCGCTCCCAGGCAGCAACTTAGCCCCACAAAAATATTCCGCAAAGTCCCGCCGCGTGAATTCCCCAGGATCTAAATTCAGCAGACCCGCAGCTCCAGGGTTCACACTCACGACGTACGGATTCGGAAACGGCGTCGGTTTCACCCGCTCAGAAAACACCTCAGGCAATGCCGCATAGGTATTCTCAAATAATAGCTCTTCAAGTGTGTTCATTAGGACATTATCCCCAGTAACCACTCCTTCCACAAGGGACGGCCTAAGCTAGCTGGTACTCCTGAAGCATGGTATGGTTTTGAAGAGTCATCAATTTCCCTCCAGGAAAGGGCAAAATACCATTCATTTACTCTTTGAGGTCATTTACTGCAACTAGTACAGATTCAGAGAAAACGTATGAAGACTTTTTTGGTATTGAGCATGATGGTTATGAGTATCGCTGGATGTTCACAAGATCAGCATGATCATCCGAATCTCCCCACAGGCGAACAACTGTTTAACTATCATTGCGCAGACTGTCATGGAGTCCAGGGAACAGGAAGCCTTTTTGATGGAATGCCTGCCAATATCTTAACTATCAAAAGTCCACAAGAGATCATCAACTACATCATTTCCGAAACGGGGCATGAAAGAGAGATGCCAGTTTTTCGAACCATGCCAGCTGATGAGGCCCAGGCCATCACTGATCATTTATTCACATTGAAAAATTCCTTCGATAAAAATGGCTCCCAAATTAAACAGTTACTCATCCGGCCCTAAGGCCCTCCGCCTGTACGAGTCATTGCCAGTCTCACCCCATTCTCCACGCCTACTTCTCAGCCACCTATCCCTCATTATCCGAGACAGCTAGGAACCTCTTGGAATTGCTGGAAGGCCTCCCTTTCTTTGTAGTCATGGGCAGAAGCAAGGCACGATCAAAGAAAAATCACACAGGATTCCGACCTACAGCTATGCCGGAATGACCATATCGGTTGGTAGACAGCAGCCCTCCACCATCATCATGCCTGTATTGTTCTGGCATGCATCTCCTCACCCACCATCTTTACGCAACAACCTCTTAGCTAAATCCACTTTTTCGAACCGCATTTGTATCTCTTTAGATTCAACTGTGTATCTGTTTGTTCCATGAAACAACATCCCATGATACAGCAGAGGGTAAATTTTGCGTGTTTTCAAGGGAAATTGTTGTTACGGGTTTATGGCGTTGTTCTTGCTTAATCCATTCCTATTGAATGTGCATGATCCCATTGAGAGGAAGTGAATATGATTCAGATTTGTGCTTGGTGCCAGCAAGAAGGCAAACTTGAAGCGCTAGAACCAACCGGTGAAAGCTTCGATACGCGACAGTCCCATGGAATTTGCCCATACCATGTCCTTTGCCTGAGACACACGTATCGCCATAGTCTGCCTCCTCGAACCATCCCAGCCTCGCTTCATCATTCCGGTAATACTTCCCGCTCATCCTAATCATTCAGATCATTCTTAAAATTTGTTTATGGTGATCGGGATTTTCCCTTTTCCCCAATATAATATTATGAAGAAGATCCGCCTATCTGCCGATTTCACAACCAATTCTGGGATTCTAGAAAAGGAAATGGAAGAGGATTAGGGAAAAGGGAAAGAGGAGAAAACAACTTAATTCGAACCGTTTAATCGGTTCTTGACCATGATGGTTCCGAGGTGGGGGAGCCGAGAGGTCCGGCGATGATCAAACCAGGCAAACAATAAGACTCCAATCATAAGCACGAGTCCTAAGACCATGGTCGTCGTATTGTTTCCAATAAAATCAGTAATCGGATTCATCTGTGGTATTTCCTCATATCACTCATCTTTTCGGTCTGTTCCGCTAGATCTTAAGATCTTCTCATCAAATAGCGAGCCTTCTTGAATTATAGTAATTTAATATTAAGATTATATACGTATTTTCAAAAAGTTCCTATCAATGCATGGCAAACTTTCACCACGAAAGTGTCAACAGGTATACTGAACCATGCGCCGACTATTGCACATTCACCTTCCGTCAATTCCCTACCGATTCGTGTTGATTGTGGAGTTGCTGGTTGCCATTGTCTTGGCGACATCGGTTTTTTCTGCCTGGGGTGCCACGCCAACCAGCCTTACGCCAACACCCAACCTCAAGGCACTTGAAGTCACCATTGATATTCGCTCCCGTGAGTTTCGACCCTCTACGCTGGATATCCTAGTCGGACAAAAGACCCGATTGGTTTTGAAAAATTTGGATACCGAACTGCATGCCTTTGTGCCTGTGGGGTTATTGGCCGATTCTCATGTGGCGGTAAGCGGTAATGGAGCA
>JAOUNC010000124.1 GCA_029881175.1 Nitrospirota bacterium
GGCCATGTTGCCTCGTATGCCCAAGTGATAGAGCTTGGCCTGGTGAGCGCGCAGACAGGTTTCGATGTCGCGCAAGCTTTCTCGATACGTCAGCTGCGCAAAAGCCATACAGAGAAATTGATCGAGAGGCGAAAACGTCTTGGTGGGATATTTGGAAGGGTAACGCTGCACACAGCGGCGGAATGTGTGTAGGGGTAAATGCTCCATGAGTTGGGCGAACACCAATTGGCCTGAATACATAAGGGGAAACTTCTGGGGAAAACCCCCCAGTTTCCCAAAAAAATCACATTCAAGTCGGTGACACTCCTAAGCATGCTATTTCCTCTTCCAAATCAACTTGTTATATAACCGTTTGGGAAAAATTGCCGGACACTACTGATCTGAGATCCACAATTCATGAGTTTTTGGCTGAATTTCTGTTCACCATGCAATGATCCCTTCTTGAGAAATCAGGAAAATTAGTGGCATTCACTCAAGCTTTATTTGTTTTCTGAATAGAAGATATTTTTCGAGCCCCGTTTTGTGATGTTTTGAGGTCAGGTATTGAAGAAATACCTTAGGCTATGGTTCCACCTCAGTCCATTCTAATTGGAAGACGTCAGCGAAATAGGCTGCCACTTGTTCGCGCACCTGTGCCACGTTGACTTGCTGATTCAGAAGTTTTTTCATTGAGGTCATGACGCAATGGTCAATGCCGCAGGGGGTTAGCAGTGAAAAGGGTTGAAGATTCACGTTTACGTTGAGGGCAAAACCGTGCATGGTGATGCCTTTTGAAATGCGTACACCGATGGACGCAATTTTTTCTGCATGACCTTCCTCACTGTCGACCCACACTCCTCGAAACGACTCATGTCGGCATCCCACTATTCCCCACTCGGCTAACGTTCGTATCAACACCTCTTCCAGTTTCTGCACGTATATCCTGGGTCCAGGGCAGAAGTTCCGTAATCGGAGAATTGGATAGCCAATGATTTGGCCTGGGCCATGGTAGGTCACTGAGCCCCCACGATTTGTCTGTTGCAGGGCAATTCCCTTTTCTTGTAGTTCCGCCCAATGTGCCTCCCAATGTTCGGGCTTGGTTGTCCGGCCTAAGGTCAGGACTGGTTCATGCTCGGTGAGGATCAGGGTGTCGGGTTGTTGGTTTTCGGATCGTTGAGCGGCCAACGTGTGTTGCAACTCCAAGGCTTGGACAAACGGTAAGGAGGGGATGGAAAGTAGGCTTCCTGGTTGGGGTGGGTTTTTTGGCACAGCAGGCCTAGGGATCAGAGACAGTCAATTTGAAGCAGGAGCGTCAGCCGAAATGTTCAAGGCTTGCAGAATCGGTGGAGGAATGCGTTTGATTTTTCCTTGGGAATCCACGGCCACGAGCGTGGCCGAACCTTCCACAACGAGGCGTTGGCTGGTGCGTTCTCGAATCACATGGGAGAACGTGATGGAGATGCGGCGATCGGCAGTAGCCGTTGTCTCCACTTTTAAGGTCTCACCATGCACTGCTGCAGACCGATAGGCCAGCTCGGCTTTGGTCACGCGAAATTCTGTTCCTTGTTGAATGAGTTCACTCACCGAGAGGCCATGTGTCTCCAAATACTGTGTCCGTGCCCGTTCAAAATATTTGAGATAGTTGGCGTAGTAGACCACCCCTCCACAATCGGTGTCTTCATAATAAATCCGGACATCCATAGAATATGATCGCGTCACTCACAACTTTAACGAGGGAAAGACTGGCAGGTCGGAAACGGTGGTCCCGGTCAGTTTCATCGTCAGCTCAAACAATTGATGGAATCGTTCGGCTTTCAGCGATTCAAACCCATAACCAAGGATCGCATGATCAGCCGCATCAAACAACGACTTCATTTTTGGCCATTCGCTGGAAAATCGCTGGCCCATGGGATCGCCTAATGCGGACAATGTTTGGAATTGTGCCTGAAGGGGTAGTCGATATTTCCCGTCGATGTCGTTGAGATAGCGCTGACGACTAGTCTCCTGCATATCGTTGGGCAGTTGTTCAATGTTGATATCCCAACTCTTCAATTTGTAGCGCTGAGATAAGTGGGATTGCGCAGAGGCTTCAAGACCCCGTAACAACGCGCGGGTGGCCATTTCTAATTCCCGTCCACGGTCGCCGCGTCGTTTGGCCCAGGCCAAAAGATCCAACGCAAGAGAAGGTTTGATCTCCTTGGCGTCTAAAGTGAGAGATTCCAAAAATCGCACATTTTCTTTGAGGGATTGGATGATACGACTCATTCCTGGCGGCCCGCCCCACACGGCGGCGAGTTCCAAGGCTTTGATGCCGCCTTTGAGTTTTTCCCATGCGAGGCGATATAGAAATTGCTCCCAATAACCATAGCCCTGTGCAATATCCGCCAAGGCTCGATACAACGGCTTCGACCCTCCACTGATGCGGTGCTCCAAAGTTTGAAAGGCTCGCGTGGCAGCTTCATACCAGCCATGGTTGAACATCTCGCAGGCTTCTAGACGAAGTCGCGAGGCTTCTGTATCCCAAGGATTTTCTGAAATGGCCGGAGAAGAACCCGTTGCGTGGTCTTGAGATGGATTGGCCGGGACGAACCAGACTTTGGTGGAAAACGGAAAGCCCACCAATGTCATGGCCGACGCCATGGCCGGGGAGGCGCCTGTGATGTCCAGGGCCAGTTCTCCTGGTGTCACGTTCCATGTCGTCAATAGAGGTCCTAGCTCATGGGCCAATGCGCTATGGCATTTGGGGAAGCTTTGAGCATCAGGCGTCAGAATCCAGTCCCAGCGTTGAGGTATCTGAGAGAGGGCGGGATGTACGGCAGATTCCACAACAGGTTTGCACGACTCTTCCAGAAAAAAACACACCATCTCTGGATTGAGTTGTTGCAGGATGGCAATGGCAGGAGCAGGATCGTTTTGGATTGCCAGGAGGAGTGCTTTGGTGGGCAAGTTGGCACTCACAATAGAAGGGACTATATCATTCAGTCGAAGAACCCGGCAAGAAAACCCTCAAGATTGGATGAGGGCAGCACGCAGAATGTTCCATTACGAAGGTATGTGAAATTTCTCGCGCATCCTGATAGAATCCACGGCCATGGATATGGAAGCGGTCATTGAAGCCTTCGAAATGAGTGCGGATGTAAAAAATGCGTTCATCCGTACGCATGCCGAGCGTGTGGTTGAAGTGGGGCAATTGCTGATCCGGGCTTTCCGTGATGGCAAAAAAGTCATGCTCTTTGGGAATGGGGGGAGTGCTACGGATGCCTCGCACATTGCTGCGGAGTTTGTCGGCCGTTACCGCCGTGATCGAGATCCCCTGCCCGCCCTGGCGCTGGGTACAGATATGGCCGCCGTGACGTGCATTGCCAATGATTACGATTTTGCTGATATTTTCTCTCGACAAATTCTTGCACATGGCCGCAAGGGCGATGTGGCCATTGCCATCAGCACGAGCGGGAATTCCTTAAACGTAATCCGGGCGGTGGAAGCCGCCCATGATCGAGGCGTGGTGACTGTGGCCTGGACCGGGGCTACTGGGGGCAAGCTGGCAGATCTCGTCGATTATTGTTTTTGTGTGCCGTCCTCAGTCACGGCACGTATCCAAGAATGTCACATTACGCTTGGGCATGTGTTGTGCGAATTAATTGAAGAGCGACTTTTTGGCGATCAAGACTAACATCTCATCTTCTCCGATCGGGCCCAAGTTGAATCTTGCCCGGCTCCGGACGTATCCCCTTCGTACGCGACATTCCAAAGTCAACATGGCAGATGGGGCCTCGCCTTGGCGTCGTGGTGGCTCGTTTCAAAAATTTCTGGACACCCTCCCGGATATTCTGGCTGGTCAGACGTTTCGGGCTGTCGTGAGGGCGATTGTCGAAGCCCGGAAAAGGGGGAAGCCGGTCATTGTCGGGATGGGAGCACATGCGACAAAAGTCGGGCTGAATCCCATTCTCGTCGATCTGATGCAGAAAGACGTGATTACGGCGGTGGCCATGAACGGCGCGGTCGTGATTCATGATTTTGAATTAGCCTATCAAGGCCATACCTCAGAGGAAGTTGACGCCGAAATTGATTCTGGACGGTTTGGAATGTCAGAGGACACGGGCCGTCTGCTCAATGAGGCGATTGTGAAAGGATGGCAAAAGGGTTTGGGAATTGGCGAAGCCGTCGGGCGGTCTATCGCCTCACATCCCAAACAATTTCCTCATCGCCGGTCAAGTCTGCTTGCGACGGGTGTGCAATTAGGCATTCCGGTCACGGTGCATGTGGCAATCGGGACAGACATTATTCATATGCATCCTACCGCTGATGGAGAAGCGATCGGTGGCGGGTCATTGTTAGATTTTCGCAAGCTGGCGGCGGTGGTGTCGAAGATGGAAGGCGGCGTGTATATTAATCTGGGTTCGGCGGTCTTTCTCCCCGAAGTCTTTTTAAAAACGGTCACCTTAGGACGAAATCTTGGGCATGCACTCACACGCATCACGACGGTGAACATGGATTTTCTTCAGCATTATCGCCCCTTGACGAATGTCGTCAAACGGCCGACCCAGAAAGGTGGGAAAGGCTATAGCTTGATTGGGCACCATGAATTGATGGTTCCCTTGTTGGCTGCGGCAGTACTAGAAGGGCTGCGACGCTGAATCAGGAACCAGCGTGGGTGGGAGAGCCCTACGGTTGATTTCGTTTTGCGCCAGGTCGTGTTTCCATGAAACATGTAAGGGCCCTTTTGGCTGAAATCCGGTGCGGATTAAACCATTAGGAATGTGATGAAAAAGAAAATTCTGATTGTCGACGACCATCCCGACATTGTGCTCATGCTCACCGACCGTCTTGAGTCCTTGGGGTATGAAACGATATCAGCAGGAAACGGGAAAGAAGCCCTTGAAAAACTTGACCAGTCTTATCCTCATCTGATGTTGCTGGACTTAGAAATGCCAGAAATGACGGGGATGGAAGTGCTCCATGAGTTGGAAGCCATTAGCGCAAAAAAAAGGGAGACTGGTGAAACTCAAAGCTTTGGCGGAGGGGAAGCCCTTTACCTTCCGGTTGTCGTCATGACGGCGCATGGCACCATTTCCAAAGCGGTCGAGGCCATGAAAGCCGGGGCCTACGATTTCCTTACCAAACCGATTGAGCTGGACCACTTAACGCTGGTGCTAAAAAAAGTCTTGGCCCGGGAAGCCTTGGGACGGCAGGTGGCATCATTACGGACCGAAGTGGAAAGTCGGTATAACCAAATTGTCGGAGAGAGTCCCCAAGTCAGCTCAACGATCGAGTTGGCCAAACGGGCTGCGGACTCCGATGCCACGGTGTTGCTTTTGGGCGAGAGCGGGACGGGAAAAGAACTGTTTGCCCGATCCATCCATCGGTGGAGTGTTCGGAGGGAGATGCCATTTAGTGTCATCAATTGTGTAGCCCTCAACGAAAGTCTCTTAGAGAACGAATTGTTCGGTCATGAAAAAGGCGCGTTTACGGGGGCCGATTCCTTACAGAAAGGCAAAATTGAAGCGGCTGATGGTGGGACCGTCTTTCTTGATGAAATCGGGGATATGCCCATAGGCCTGCAAGCCAAATTGCTGCGGGTGCTTCAAGATCATGAATTCCCCCGTGTCGGGGGCACCCGTTTGATTCGGGTCAATATCCGTGTTATTGCCGCGACGAATAAGGACTTAAAGCAAGCAGTCAAAGCTGGCACCTTTCGCGAAGATCTCTATTTCCGTTTGAATGTGGTGAATCTCTCGTTGCCGCCATTACGAGATCGTCCAGAAGATATCATTCCGTTGGCCGACTATTTTCTTGTCCGTCATGTACGGGAAATGAATCGGCGCAATCGGAAATTTTCCAAATCGGCGATAGAGACGATGCGTTGCTATCTTTGGCCTGGAAATATTCGTGAACTTGATAATGCCATTGCCCGTGCGGTGGTCCTCGGGATAGAAGAAGAAATTTCCCCTGACCTCCTAGGGCTAGGAGGCAGTAAAGATGAGTTAGAGGAATTGGACAATTTACCCTATCATGAAGCGCTCGATCGTTTTGGCACCCATATTTTGGAGCAAGCCATGCGCCGAAGCAATTGGAGCCAAACCAAAGCTGCGGAATTGCTGAGTTTGCAGCGAACCTATCTCTCCCGCCTCATCAAGCAAAAAAATATCCAGCAAGGTATAGACTGATCCTACCCTGAGGTTGAGGAAGGAGGGGGCAGTTCTCCCTGCTAATCAACAGCTCGATCCAAGTCGAGATCGGTTTGTGGTGTCAGGCATTCAAACGGCTTACTTGGAGGTGTTCACGCGCGAGCGATCGTCCGTGACGGGGGGTTGAGCAGGCATCTGTTTGGTAATGGCACAGGTAAACTCTTGCCCATGAAAGTTTAAAAGATAGACGGAGATTTCCACGGGGATACCCTGCCCCTGCTTGGTTCGGTGCATCGTGGAATAGGAGAGGGTTTTCCCTTGTCGTAATTCGTTGAGATGATTTTGGTAGTTTTGATTGTCATGGTTTGGGGAAATGTCTGGAATGCGTAGGGCTTCTAGTTCTTCTTTGGTGTAACCAAGGATTTGGTATGCCGCCTGGTTGGCAAATCGAAATCGTTTGTCCGTATCAGCAATAAGAATGGCTTGTGGCACGTGATCGAAGGCGAATTGCATGAGCTGGATCGTTTCAGCCAGCCGCTGATATTCATCCAATGAGAGTTGGTAACTCGGTCCTGTGGACTTTGGTCTTGAGGGAGGGCTTGGTTGGATAAGTGAAGGGAACGGGAGGGGGTTCGTCGAAACATGTGATGCGGATTCCCCTTGTTCTTCAAATTTCTTAGCCCCAAGGACGGCTCGACGAAGTATTTGCTGAATCTCTTCACGACTATAGGGTTTGGTCAGATAGGCAAAGGCTTTATTGAGAATGTCGGGGGGAGTTGATTGGTCAAGGGAAGTAAAAGCCGTTAAAAGAATGATGGGTAACTCCGGTTTCTGACTGGCTAATTCTTTGAGGATTTCAATACCGTCACGATCGGGAAGGCCCACATCTAAGAGAACGGCATCATAGTGCTCCGCCAACCCCTTCTTTAAGGCAGCATTTCCAGTATATGCGACGTCCACATCAAAATTTCCCTGGCGAAGATAATCTGCAAGTGCCAAGCTGATGTCAGGATCATCATCTACGACCAGAACTCGCGGCATGTTAGTCACGGGGGCCATTTACTTCAGGTATGTCACAGGATTAAGAAAAGGGGACTGACCGAAGATGTTGGAAAGTGACAAACTCTTCAACCGACCCAGGGCTTCTCCCATTGGGGATGCAAATTTGAGACTTATTTAAACCGTTGTTTTTCAAGAAGCCAATAAGGGGTAAAACCCCACAAACGTATCCTTTCAGATAACAATTGTATCGAAAGCGATACGTTTCCTGAAGTTCGGGAAAGGCCCAGTGGTGAGAAAGGTTTTCTTTGAAATGCCCTGAATAGGATCATTGTTGGAAAATGATGCCGCATGTCACAAGCGATGAATCTGACGAATCACAGAAGTCACTTTCCTTCCTCATCAAGCCTGATGATGGGGTGAGATGAACGAGAGGGCTGGAATCAGACGGGAGGAATATCCGGTGATTCCGGCGGTTGATTGGGTACCGTAAAAGAGAATCGGCTGCCTTCGCCTGGCGTGCTGGTGACCCAGATTCTTCCGCCATGCAACTCCACTAAACTTTTGGTAATGGCGAGCCCCAGGCCGGCCCCACGATTTTTGATGTCGGCGGCTTGTCCCCGGTAGAACCGTTCGAAAATCGTCTGCTGTTCGTCTAGAGGAATGCCGCAACCCGTATCCTGGATGCAGGTTTTCACGGACCCATCCTCCTGCTGGCATACTTCTAC
>JAOUNC010000125.1 GCA_029881175.1 Nitrospirota bacterium
CGGTTTCATGCACACGAGCTCGGGAAAAATACCAGCCAATCGCCCGTGCACCACAGGCCACCCCCAAGTGCAACGGCCCCGTATCGGATCCCACCACCCACTGACATTGATTGAACACATGCGCGAGTTGCGGCAACGACGTCCGCCCCACACAGTTGAACACCCGCGAGAGATAATGAGGAGAAAGTTGATCTTCCAAAGCCAACGCCGCTTCTCGCTCGCCCGCCCCGCCAATCAACACACACAGATAATTGGGAAGATGATCCGCACAGGCTTCAATCACTTTCCTCCATGCGGCAAGTGGTACCCGTCGATCTGGATCTCCAGCCCCCAACACAATGCCAATCTTCATCAATGAAGAATCATACATAACCTGTTGATGACCAGACGCTAGCTCAACATCCTGGACGTTAAGCGTAGGGACCACGGGTGAAGGGTTCAGGCCACATACCCCACAAAAAGCATCGGCTAAATGAATACGATTGGATCCCCGGTCGCCAGCCACCTGGCGCAAATAGGCAACCCATGGAGGCAGCGTGGGATTTAACGGTCCCTGCGCACCGGCTCCGACCACGCGGCCGCTTAACAAATGTGCAGCCAGAACACTCCGAGGATGATTATTCAAGTTATAGGCCAGGGTATAGTCTGGGAAGGCCAACCCAGCCAGGTAAACCCTTGCGGCTTCTAGTTGATGCTCATCAACTCGGTCCGATATCCTGGAAAAAGAATGCCATTGTTCACCTTCCCAAGGGTAAACCCTCTGAATACCTGGGAAAAGTCGTCCTAGCGGGGCTAACGGTGCCGCACACAAAAGATCTAATACGTGTTCAGGGAACTTGGTATGAAGGGAAGAAATAACTGGGAGAGACTGGATAAGATCACCCAATCGCGCTAATTGTAGAAGAAGAGTTTGAGGCATTGTCGGTTCTGACTCGGCAATAATGTCCCCCTACAATGTCGAAACCAAAGTTTCTTGAGACTCCACTTTTTGCAACAGTCTTTCTAAATCTTCTAATCCTTCAAAGTCTGGGGTCATGAGTCGCAACCAAGTGAGCTGATCCATGGCCTTGTCAAAACGACCGCATCGATACTCCACCCCCGCCAACGCAAACCGCATATCGCAATCAGCCGGATTGCGTTCAACAAATCGCGTTAAATGGCTGGCTAAGGCCTCCCATCGCAGCAACACCGCCCCAGTTTGTATCAAACAACGCATAGCTTCAATGCCATCTGGATCCACCGATACCACATGTTCAAAGATGCCCCATGCTTCGTCATTCAGCCCGAGGCCCATACATGCCATTCCCAACCCCATCCGAGCTTTTTTACTCCCACAGTCAATGCTCAAAGATTCCTCAAAAGCATGTTTGGCCTCCGCAAATTCATGCTTCTGCATAGAAAGGATTCCCTGCAACATCCATCCTTCTTCTTTTTGAGGAAAAACACGTTTCAATTCATCGAGATGTCTTTGGGCCTCACCAAGATTTCCTTTCTTCAGCATTGCCCGTGCTAACCCCAGTCTCGCATTCGGATGATCGCCAATCGTGAGTAATTTCTCCCAAAACTGTATAGCTTCCTGTTCACAATGTAAGGATTCACAGACTCTGCCAACCCATGCAAGAACTCCAATATCATTGGGCCATCCTTCAACATCGACTAACAAATTTTGAATCTTCAGACTATCAGTCAACTCAGACAATGGTTGACATACTTGACCAAATAATAATGCTTGTAGATCCACGACTCTCTTCCATACAACAGGGTGAGAGATCTTCCCCAGCGGAATTAGCTTAGAACGAAATTTACCTTCCAAAGCATATTGTTGAATGAAATAGCCACATTGATACGCCACAAGATCCTCATCAACAAGCCATTGATGTTCCCATTGGCCTAAAAAGCGTTTGGCATTTTCTTCATCATGATCTTTTCTTCCTTGCGTTTGGCTCTCTAAATGATACAAACAGCTCTCTGGTTGATAGATAACCTTCTTCCCCATTTGCCGTATTTTTAAACACAAGTCCACATCTTCAAACCCATTCACAAACCCTTCATCAAACCCTCCAACTTTTTCAAAAGTCTCTTTTCGCACCAACATACATGCAGCAGTCACGGCCTGAAATTCTTTCCGGGCATTCACCACTGGCATATTTTCAGAAACCCCTTGAAACAGGTGATAGGGCGTGAGAGAAACTTTTGAAATCACCACTCCAGCATGTTGAATTGTATGATCGGGATACAAGAGTTTACTTCCTACGACAGCAACATCATCGTGGGAATTCACTTCTTCTATCAACGGGTCCAACCAACCAGCTTTCGGAATGGTATCGTTATTCAAAAATACCAGGTGCTTCCCTTTCGCCGCGGTTGCCCCTTGATTGCAGCCCTTCGCAAAACCAAGATTCGTAGAATTGTAAATTACTTGAATATCCCCACCCAGAGACTCTAGGAATTCACGGGTGCCATCAGTTGAGTGATTATCAACAATCACCACTTCGTAAGAGATTCCCGTAGTGACTTCTGCCAGATGCATGAGGCACTGTTCCGTCAACTCGCTTTTATTGAACACTGGAATAATAATGGAACATTCAAAGGTCTGTGGATTCATCCGGCTTTCTAAATTTTGCAATTCTCGATCTCTCAGGGGAATAAGACTTGGCTGTAAACGAAAATTTTCTTCGTATTTTTTATAGATTATTTTTTTCGTCCGCAAGTAATCCTTGGGGATACCGCTCGTCATGGAGCTACCGTCCGTTCGCCAAGTAAATTCAGCCGTGGTTTCGGGTATATGGGCAAATTTGAAATGACGCGACAAGCGAATCCACAAATCCCAATCTTCATGAGTGGTTAAATTTTCATCAAAAAGTCCAGCTATATTTAAACACGCCTTTTCATGCATTATGCAAAGCACTGGGAAGAAATTTCCGATGAGTAACTGCTCTGGATTGAAATCATGTGAATACGGCACATCCCGCTTTTTCTCGACATATTGCTCATTTTCTTGTACCTGCCAGACCCGCCAAGCATCACTATAGGCAACTTGACAAGGACTGTCCTCTAAATAACCTACCAGAGTCTCCAAATGATTTGGTAAAAACCGATCATCATCATCTAGGTAGGCAATATACTTCCCCCGAGCCATCCTCAGCCCACTATTTCTGGCAGCCGCTAAGCCACGATTTTTCCCATGTCGAATAGCGGTCACATTATTTCTGGCATTAAACGATTCAATAATATCCCCAACATCTATTCCCGCATCGTTAATGACAATGATTTCATAGTTGCTAAACGTTTGCTGCATGATGCTTTCCAAAGCGACCTTAAACGTAGAGCGTCGATTAAACGTAGGAACAATAATGGAGACGAGAGGCTGGTCGGAATGAGAAAATAATTCCTGAGTCTTCTGGAGAACACGGGCAGAAGGCAATGGGCATTCGCTTAACAAGCCTTGCGGAATAGTATAATCATGACACAACGCACCAAGACCAAAAGCCCATATTTGATAAAGGGCAATGATTTTTGAGGAGGAAGCTTCCTCTCGAGTTGCAGGAGAAGGAACATATTGAAATTTTTGAAGATCAAAATATATCCGCTCTCGCCCCAACTCCTGGAACCCGCCATGTTGAAAAAGGGGAAGAAGGTCACTTTCCGTGATCCAATCTTCTATAGGCTGATTGGGCGTAGACACCCTTTTCCATTCTTCCCAAACTTCCCGACGGGGGGTCGTAAGGATAACGGCGCCATTTAGCTTCAATAATTTTTGAAGTGTGCAAATAAACTCTGATTTTTTAGCATGTGGGATGTGCTCAATAACCTCAGATGTCACAATAAGATCATAGGGCTGAAAATTATCACGAGTCAGTAAAACTTCCGGAAAACCCACATGAAGGATCAGATTCGGAAACATCTTCCGGCCATGCTCCACAACCGCTTCTACTGGCTCAATTCCTTCACAATAACCATAATCAGACAGTAAATTCGTCAGCCATCCCCTTCCACATCCAACGTCTAAAATACGAACTGGTTGATTAGCGCCCTGATGCAATCGTTGAATAATTTCTGGCAAAAAAACCTTAATTTTTTCCCAACGCATGCTTTCATCGGTATTGGGGTTCGGGATGGACCATGTCCCACTGCGCACAAACAAATCCGTATAGAATTGGTCTTCTTGATTTCTCTGATCCACTTCTTCGCTAGACATATTGACCAACCCTTCCTTGTTCCCGCTCGATCCGAGCAATCCTTCTTTTGGGAATGTTACTAGAGGTATGTTTTTCTAGAGTATCTTCGTAATGTTTTTCTTTCGAGGGGCACCCTGAATAGAAAATTCCTTCACGGATCTATAGCATTCTTCAACACATTTTCTTGGATTCAATAAAATGCCTATCCGTTTAATTTTGTTCAACATGAATATGCTGGGCAACCTTTGCCCAAGAGAAAATTGTTCCAATATTTTTTTGATATTTTCCATTTCCACCCAACTGGATTTGTTTTGAAAATGTTTAACATTTCACTCAACATTCCATTGGCTAAGGGTAAAAGCCCACAAAAACATTCCCATTCAAGAATGCCACCAATTAAGCTTCATGCAAAGTGAAGACCAAGCTATAACCCAGAAATTTGGCGAGGAGAGTTCAACCCCGCCTTCACCAATCGAAGAGGAGCATAAGAGAGGAGTGTATTTTTCGGGAGGCAACAACCCGGGACTCAGGCCAAGCTTTGATCTGTCCCAGGAAGATATCTTGGGAAAGACCGGCTCAAGGAAAAAGAAAGGTCTGAAACATTGCAGACTGCATCTACCTAGGTACACACAGCCCTTGAAGCCGGAATGGAGCACCAAGGGGAAGGAGAATGTTCCTTGTAGCTTTCATCTCTGAAGGTACCAGAACTTTGATCATGTGTTTGTGTGAAAAAAATTTCTAAGAGAGCATTAAAGTGTATCTGGAGAGCGTTCATTTTATTGGCAATCTCCTCCGGCATGTCATAGGTCTTCGAAAGGCGTCCCGTTTCTAGTAGCTCAATCCAACCCTGCCTGACTACATCCCAACTGTAACAAGTTTGCCAATGGGCATATCCCAGTTTCCCCAATGATTGCCGCATGGCCTGATTTTGCCGAAGAACCATTAACACCTGAGGGAAAAATTCTAATGGAGCCACTACACCCCCGGCTTTATCCGCCACGTCTCCACAGGAAGGAGTGGCAAGCCAAGGAGTTCCATAACTCATCGCTTCGATAATAACCATTGGAGAAACTTCGGCATGCGAGGCCAACACAACGACATCAGCGGCTTGTAATGCTGCCCCAACATCATCCTTGGATAATCCTGGAATATAAAGAATGCCCGGACGACTTTGGACCATTTCTCCAAACCGCCGGTTATTCTCTTCTTCTTCAGGATTTGTTTTATCAAATGGTTGCCCGATCAAAACCAATTTCCAATTGGAGGGCATGGCCGATAGGGTCTGAAGAAGACCGAGGTGGTTTTTCACCTTCCAGATATTGGCCACATGAACGATGAGAAACGTATCTGGTGAAATATCATACTGTTCTCGAAAATTCAGGTTTACCACTTCTGGTGTGGTCGCATTGGGAAGATAAAGAGGTTGAATCCCTATCGAGCTTAGGTACTCTGTAGCAATTCCACTTTTGGTCAAGGCCAAGGTACCATGAGCTTTCAGTAGCACTCTGGCAAAATTCTCCCGATGCACTTGATTGTGCCCCCACTTCTCATACCCTTCTTGATTCACCAATGGCTGAAGAAACACTTTGGTTCGTGGATGAAAATCTCCAAAGAGTAGAGCAGGGTAAAGCCAGCTCAAAGGATCTCCAAATAAAAAACAGGTATCATATTGGCCCGAAGCCAATAATTGATACAACTCCTCACAGAGATAGGGAATGCCATAGGGTTCAATCATACAAGTATCGTCCAATGAAATGATCTGCATACCTTGGTATTCCGAACAGGTTCGTTCAGCCATCCTGACGGTAGCCACGTCTACCTGATACCCAGCATGAATGAGAACCTGACCAAGATTAGACACGGCAGTTTCCACTCCCCCGACAGAAGGCCAGAACCAATGGCAAATTAAGAGAACATGCTTCCGGGTAGAAGGTGAACTTGAAGCCCGCATCCTTTCGGGTACACCAGAAGGCACAGGTTTTTTGTTTTGACCCTGGACATCCTCAGAAAACCCTCGCGTGATTGGTTGTCCGCCAACATCATCCAGCAAAACAGGTGGATTACTACATGGTCGCTTCTTAGCCTTTCCAGCTTCATATGAGAAGGGAAAAGACTGAGGCTCAAGGAAAATTCGCCGAAGCACCTCCAACGATTTCAATCCGTACTTGGTAAAGTCTTTCTCCTGATCCTTGGCATTCGGAGCGCTCACAATGCCATCCACCCCGCCTAAGAGCGCAAAGAGGGCCAAGGGATCACCCGTCTCCCGATATTGATTCGCTTTCCGTTGAATATCCCCGGTCACATCATTCCATTCCAAGATGTCCTTTTCATACATGCTCTTATACCGCCGATAAATTGTTTCGGGGGTATAGTGAGTACCATGTCGCCCTTGAACACTGGGATGCAAAAGCCAGCGAATGCCCTTTTGCCCCATTTGCTCTAATACATCCATCTCACAGGCTTTGACATTCTGAAAAACCAATGACTTCATTGAAGAAGTGCGATAAATTTTAATCCCCTGAATCTTGATATCACGATCCACATCGTACAGATGGCAACAAATCATCCCAATATGCCCGGGAACCTGCCGCATCAAACTTTCCATGGACCGAACAGCGTCAGGGTTCAGCATCATATCTTCATCCACCTGAATGAAATATTCCGTCCGACAGCGAGTGATCATTTCCTGAAAGGCGACGCTCATGGGATGCACATCCCGAATGATATTGAGGACAAAGGCCTGTGTATCTTGAAGCCGAATCGCTTCCTGACAGGCAGGAAAGGTAATATCACCCACGGTAATAATAAACACCGTCGTGCGAGAAAGGGTATCCACGCTGAGAGGAACCTCTTTATCCTTTGAAGAATTATGAGAGAATCCTGAAACCGTCATGTTCGATGATTCATGCCTCATTTTTAAACGTTCATCCTTTTCTACCCTATTTTCAAATTCCGGAGACTGTGCTCTCTCTTCTACCTCAACCACGCTCCCTTCTTCCCCACAACAAGGTTCCTTGCCAGTTTGAATCCATTGTAAAATTTCTTGAATTCTGAATTCAGCAGTATGAAAGCGTTTGATTTTCTTTCTCGCATTGTCAACTAGCGTTCTAGCCAAATCTGGGTTTCTTTGTAAATCCAATAAATGCTGAGCAAGTTGGTCTGGCTTCTCCCTCTTATAGAGAAGTATTTCTTTCCCTTCTTCAAAAAGTCTTCTATTTCTGGGTCGATTGGGAACCTCCCATGTGATGGCAGGACTTCCCGCCGCCATGGATTCCGCAACTCGACTTGTGTAAACCTTTCCAAAGCTTGGTAAATTAACTATTCCGTTCCATTGTCGTAGGCCATTCATCCATGCAGCAAACGCCCCCTGCCGAATCCCTCGCAATTCATCAACATATTGTCGAAGTACCTCCTTATTAATTGGAAGCTTTTGCTTAAAATGCTCCAAAGATGCTTGATGTAATCGATCAAATTGCAAAGGATAACTGGTGGCATCTTCTGGAGAAGCAGGACGAGCCAACAACGTGTGTAAATTTGTTTGTTCGAGCCACTGACGACGCTCTTCACTATACAAAGAACCAAAAAAAGCCGCGCTCGAATGAGGCGGTGGAATATACTCATGACTCACAAATC
>JAOUNC010000508.1 GCA_029881175.1 Nitrospirota bacterium
TTTTTCATGGCTTGCACGGCATTGGGAATGCACCCATGCGCCGTCAAGATCAGCACGGGTAAATTAGTCTGATGTTGATGCAACTCTTCCATCAAATCCAACCCGTCGGCGTCAGGCAAGCGAAGATCGACGATCGCAAAGTCATAGGGTTCTTCTTGGGCATGGCTGAGCGCATCAACTCCTGAGCCACAAGCGGTCACCACAAATCCCATGGACCGCAGTCGCATTTTCAGTAATGTCAATAAACTTGAATCGTCATCAACAACAAGAATTCGCTCGTCAGACATAGTGGCTCCTCTAATCTCTCAAGGAAACAATTCGGTCTTTTTCTACAACGAAAGGGTTGGTGATTGGCCGAAGGGCCTTTTCTGCTTGCAATTTCGTCTTTCTCACTTCTTCACTTTTCACTCCTAACTTCTCCTTTTTTCCTTCTGCCTATCCCGAAGATGGATTCCCGCCAACTACAAGCGGGAATGACGAAGGGTTCGACTTTGCTTCTTCCTTATTCGTTCCTAACTCCTTACCCCCTCACTTTTCACTTCTCCCAATCAAGGCTTACTTTCTGGCGCACTGGTCCCACTCTTCTCTATAGGTTGTTCAACCTCAGGACTCGGGGTCATTTTTTCTGAGGGCCGCGTGGGAGGAACCTTTTCTCGAATTTCCTGGTCAATCCTCCGTAACGCCTCTAATTGATTGGTGAGTTCTTCGACTTTTTTTTCACTCGCATTCAGTGTTTGCTGAAGGTCCTGGTGGCTGGCTTGTTCTTTTTTGGCCAGTTCAAGTTGCTTGGTCAAATTGGCCACCATCTGATTCAGTTTTTTAACGACTTCATCCTGAGTCGCCAGTTCACGCTTAAGACCATCGACGGAGGCATTTTCTAACTTCTGGCTCAGTTCATGTATCGACAATTCCTTGCCGACCACTTCGCGGGCCAATCGCTTCATAAGTTCTTGCGATGTTAAGCCGGGATTATTCGGAGTGTTTAACACATCCAAAAACCATAACCAAAACCGGCTTTCACCCGCCAAAAGGCTATTGGGCCTGGAAGCCACCACTTTTCGAAAATGCAGAGCCGCCAATTCACGGTTTTCATATAACGCCGATAGGCCTCGGAGAAAGTGAGCACTACGGCATGCGTCCTCATCCTTGCAGAGGCCCAATTGTTTTTGTTGCTCCTCAGCAATCGCGTTAAAGTAAGGAACATCTTCAGGAGCAGGCTCAAAAATGGACCCAAGATTACCAGAAGAATCACGGGGAAGATCGTTCTGTGGCTCGGCACTCCAAGTGAGCCCTGTACACGAAGTAGAAAGGAGCAACAAGAAAACGAGAGCGCTGCCTAGGATTTCCCCACCTGAAAATATGGCCATTATTTCTTTCAACTTTCAGATCCGCTATTTCAAAACTCCCTAGCCCTTACAGGGCTTGGCCTCGAAGAGAGGACAAGGCTGGGGTGAGAGTGAAGACTCATCGAATAGTGAACCCACTAAACAGTAGAGGAGTATCATTCAATGAACGGTCTTCGCTGGTTGTCGAGGCGAAAGGATAAAATGCAACGCCGTGCCTTTCCCCAAGGTACTTTCTGCCCAAATAGACCCACCATGATCTTCAATCACGCGCTTCGCCAGGGCCAGCCCAATTCCACTTCCCACATACACCCGCCCTTCTGGCGTTTTCCCTTGATAGAAGCGTTCAAAAATATGCGGCACGTCTTCTTTCGGAATACCAGGCCCTGTATCTTCAACGGTAAAATGAATGCCCCTCTTGGTGGAATCTGGTTGGGATCGTATCGAAATCGTCGCGCCATTTGGGCTGAATTTGATGGCGTTCGACAGAAGATTTTCAAAAACTTGCTCCATCCTCTGACCATCAACTTCCTGAACTTTGACTTTTTCAGGCACTAAATCGATATCGAGATGAATGTTTTTTCGATCCGCGAGAAACTTCACCTTCTCCGTCGATCGAACCGCTAAACGATTCAAATCAGTCGGATTAAAATTATACGCCACCATGT
>JAOUNC010000126.1 GCA_029881175.1 Nitrospirota bacterium
AAGAGAACGTATATTTTGTGGACATTTTTGCATCCCTCTCTGTTAATTGTCTCAAGTAAGAGCAGGCAGAGTCGAGCCTTAAGTTCACTGGCAACTCATCTCCTAGGCATTGACTGAGAATCGTGGGTCTGAACGCGGCACCTCTTTTTTTGACTTCTGCCGGCTGGCTTCTGGGGTGGACGCCTCAAACAGGACGCGGGCCTTGTTTGATTCCTGCGAGTTGGGTTCTCCGGTAATACTTGGCTCCCCGACCTCGTGGTGTGGCCGAGCTGTGCAGCCGACCCGCAGAGCTTGCCCCTGCGGAGGCAGGGGGCCATGCCACGGACAACCCTTGCATGGTGCGTCTCCACGAGACGCATTATGCGTGAGGTCGCACCCTTCTGGATGCAGCAAGCAATACCTCGGCCGACGGGACGAACCCGGGCAACTTTATTAAAGACACACCTTATTCTCGCGGCGTTGTTACTAGATCAGCTTTCAGCCTCATCCGGCCCTTTGTGCCTCGATTGACCAATGAATGCCTGGAAGGGCGAGGGATATTTGCAATGACGGAAAGAGGGGAGTCTGGGCGCATTCTTTGTCTCTAAATTATGGGCTTTTGCTGTAAATTGACGGCCAAAAAGAACGCTTGATATAGTCCATTGTCCACCTTTGCTGTTTGGTCCCACCTCGGTTGTTGGAACCCCCCAGGTTAGGTTGGTCTTCTTCGAATGCGGTTTTCGAAATGGCTGGTGTTTTGGTTATCAAAAGGATGACTTCTCCTTTTCATTTTCTTTAAATATCATAAGGTTGTAACCACTATGAAACAGATTTCACACTTTTTATTGGTGAGTGGGTTGGCCGTTCTGATTTTGACGGTGGGAGCCATTGCACAGGCGGAGATTTTTCCGACTGGTGGCCCGCCAGGCACGACAGTCACGATTAGTGGCGAGGGGTTTGGGGATTTCAAGAATACGCAAGAAAACCGTGTGGAGTTTGAAGGGGTACCGGCTCTGATTCAATCGTGGGAGCCGGATTTTATTTTAGTGAAGGTTCCGTTGAAAGCCCGTTCGGGGTCGGTGATGGTGTTGAATGGGGCACAAAAGCGAGAGGCTGGTGTCTTTACGCTTCAGGCCGTGAAGATCACGAAGGTGAGTCCATCTGAAGCCGAGGCAGGTTCCTTGGTGACGGTCGAAGGGGAACATTTCGGTAATACAGCGGGTTCGCGCGACCCGAATACGATGTTCGGGGTGAATCAAGTGTTAATTAATGGTATCCGGGCCGAGGTGCGCCGGTGGCGGCCGACAAAAATTGAAGTACAGATTCCCGCCAATGCCCAGACGGGGGATGTGGAAGTTCGATTGGCCTCAAGCGATCCATTGCCTGATGGCTCGTGTTGTGCTCCGGTGGAATATGCGGTGAGTAATACGATGCCCCTGACGGTGATTCCTCCCATTGCCTATGACCCGCCTTTCGGTCCGGTTGGGAGTAAGGTAGTGCTGTCAGGGCAAAATTTTGGAACAACCGCCCCGAAGGACGGTCGAATTTCCATTGGCGGGAAGCTTGCGGCTATTGCCGAATGGACTGATCGTACGATTGTGGTGCATGTCCCCTTGAATGCTGAGTCCGGCCCGTTGGTGTTGCATCGTGATGGAGTGGATCGTACGATTGGTTCCTTTGATGTGGTGGCTACTGAGGTGAGCGGGTATTTCCCGAAGCGTGGACCCATTGGGACATTGATGATTATTAAAGGGAAGCATTTCGGGGTCCATTCGGAAGGTGGAAAGACTGCCTATGCTTTTGATTTTCAAACAGGGAATAATGGCGTGGAAATCGGGGGAGTGCCTGCGGTCATTCATCGATGGTTGGATGACCAGATTGATGTATGGGTTCCGTTTAGTGCTCAAAGCGGAAAAGTCGTGGTGATTCGCGGTGGTGGCATTCCTCATCCTGATGGGACATGTTGTGAGCGTAAGGAAGTGGTGAAGCATGAGGCTGGAGAGTTTACAGTCGTGAGGCCGGAGATCCATGATTATTTTCCGAAAGAAGGCGGGTTGGATGAGGTGGTGACGATTACAGGGTCTGGATTTGGAGAGTTTTTGAAAATTTCTGAATCGACGCGGTTGGCGCTGAATCGTCAGGCGCATTCATGGCAGAATTATCGTTTGGGTGAGGATGTATCACGGACGGAAGTGTTGATTAACGGCCATGCCGCCATGGTGGTGTCCTGGAGTGATACCGAAATTCAAGTGCGAATTCCTCGTCGCCAGGCCTTTGGGGTTGGTAATCCTGAAGGCTTTGACTTGGATTTAATGGAAGGCGTGCTTCTGTTGAAGCGGGGTTCGTGGGACATGTTGGAGACTGGAGATTGTTGCACGCCCAAGAAATGGATGACCGTCATCGGTGGACCGTTTAAAATTTTAAGGCGTGGGCTTCCAGATACGGATTACTGGAAGGAAAAAGGCCGGGCTCAATAAGCCTGAGCGTCAGGACTTGTTTTAAGTCTGCTTGTTCGGAATGGCTTTTATTGATTTGGATAGGACTGATCTGAATATGTTGAATCACTTGATGAAAAATATTTTGGTGGCTTCTGTTTTGTTTGTGGGAGGCGTTGGGGGGATGGCCATTGAAGGGTTGGCCCAAGAAGTTCCTTCCTTAACGTTGCAGCTCCAGGAAAGCCCGGCACCAGGGACGTTGTTGGATGTCAATTTTTATGATGCCGAGCATGGTTGGATTGTCGGGGCGGGTGGCGTCATGTTGCACACCAAAGATGGCGGGGTGACTTGGGAAAAAGCTCCACGCCGAACGACGATGTTATTAACAGCGGTCAGGTTTGCGGATAGCCAACATGGGTGGATCCTAGGGCAAAATGGTACGATTCTTCATACCAGAAACAGTGGGCTCCAATGGATGCAACAGGCCAGTGGGACGAATGGAATGTTATATGGCGCATTTTTTCTTTCTCCAGAGCATGGGTGGATTGTTGGTTCACGGGGGGTGATCTTGGTGACAACCGATGGTGGAGAAACCTGGTCCGATCAAGTGAGCAGCACGAATGCTGATTTATTTGGAATTCATTTTCTGGATGCAAAGACGGGATGGGTCGTTGGTGCGCTTGGAACAATTTTAGTCACGCATGATGGTGGGGCCTCCTGGAGCCCGCAGCCGGCGAATAGTTCCACGACTTTTTTTGATATTACCTTTACGGATGCGGTCTCAGGTTGGGCGGTGGGAACTCAAGGGGCGATTTTCCAAACGTTGAATGCCGGGGAGACGTGGGTGGACCGGGCACGAGCCTGTGGGAGTCCCTGTCTCAAGCCAGCTGACCTCGTGAATATTCACTTTTCTACGTCCCTGCGCGGTCGTATTATTGGAGAACGTGGCACGATCCTCATAACAGAGGACGGGGGGTTTACCTGGAGCGAAATTGAACCCCTCAATACCGAAACGCTGTATGGATTGTCTCTTCCTGATTCGACGCAAGGCTTTGCCGTGGGGGACCATGGGACTATCCTTCATTTTCTTTCCCCACCTGCCGGTTCGTAGGTTGATTCTGCGGTCAGAGTTCTACCCCTCTTCAGCCTGAAAGCGCGCTTGAAGAATGGCTACGGCCGCCAGGCTGGCCGTCTCTGCACGTAATATTTCTTTCCCAAATGACGCGAACCGGCAACCGGTGGCTTGTGCTGCATCTAATTCTCTTGCCGACCATCCCCCTTCTGGACCAATCATCACCGTTACCGGTGTTGATGTTTCTTCTGATACACAAGGAATGGTGAGTAATGATTGGGCTCCTGTTCGTTCTGCCATGACTATTGGAGGAGAGGGGTGAGATGTTTCAAGAAATTGTTGAAACGTGTGCATTGGTAAAATTGTCGGCAATGTCCAACGTTCACTTTGTTGTGCGGCTTCACAAGCAATTCGCATCCATCGTGCGCGATGAGTTTCTTCTTGTTTTTCGGATAGTTGGAGAATGACACGCTCTGTTATGAGCGGACGGATAGCTGCGATCCCGAGTTCTGTGGCCTTTTGAATAACCCAGCCCATTTTCTCGCCCTTGAGAAGGGCTTGGGCCAAAATAATGGGAGGGCGTGTTTGGCGGGGAAGGTCTTCAGTCCGTTGAATGCTGGCTTGCAAGCTCTGCTTGGTGATCTGAGTGACGGTTGTGTGGTAACGATGTCCCTGGTCATCATTGAAGAGCAGGGAATCACCAGGTTTTGTGCGAAGACTTTTTGAGAGATGGGTGAGGAGGGGATCAACGATCTTCACCAGTCCATCCACCACGTCTTGGGAATGGATGAAGAAGACAGGCATCTGGATTGAACGGCTGAGGAGGCTAAGCCCTAAAGGCGTGGCTTAGTCGAACAGGTTTTTCACTTTGTCGAACAGGCCTTCACCTTGAGACTCGATATTCAGGCCGCTTTCCACCGCAAAACTATTGAGGAGTTCTCGTTGTTGGGGGGTCAATTTAGTGGGAATTTCAATTTTGATTCGGATCAATTGGTCCCCACGAATGTGAGACTTGAGGCCAGGAGCGCCAAGGCCTTTTAGCCGAAGAATTTGGTCATGTTGTGTCCCTTCCGGAATTTTGACCATGGTGCTACCGGTGAGCGTCGGGACTTCCACTCGTCCGCCAAGCGTGGCGGTGACAAAATGGAGACGGAGGTCAAACAAGATGTCTTGGCCTTTGCGCACAAACTGAGGATGAGCTTTGACATTTAAGGCGACATAGAGATCCCCTGGGGGGCCTCCGTTTATCCCATGTTCGCCCTCATTGGAGAGCCGTAATCGCATCCCTGTTTCGACGCCTGCCGGTATGGTCACTGAGAGCATACGTTCTTTGTGCACCCGTCGTTGCCCACGGCATTTTTTGCAGGGATCAGCAATAATCTTCCCCGCCCCTTGGCATTGGCCGCAGGTCCGGTTGATGGTGAAAAACCCTTGCTGGAGTCGAATCTGACCTGCCCCTCGACAGGCAGAACATGATTGAATGGATTCCTCGGATTTGGCTCCCGTCCCGTGACAGGTCTCGCAGACTTCCCAACGGGGAATTTTTAGATTGGCTTCTTTGCCGTTAATGGCTTCTTCGAATGAAATTTCGAGATTGTATTGAAGGTCATTTCCTTGTTCGGCGCGACTGCGTCCTCGACCTCCTCCAAAGAAGTCTTCAAAGATATCTCCAAATACATCGCCAAAGCCTCCGCCTCCAAATCCTTCGCCACCCCCTTGGCCTGCAGCAGCATGTCCGAACATGTCGTATTTTCTTCGACGCTCGGTGTCGCTAAGAACTTCATAGGCTTCCCCGGCTTCTTTGAATTTTTCCTCAGCGGCTTTTTTCTTGTCCTCTTCAGAATGGAGATCGGGGTGATGTTGTCTGGCCAGTTTGCGAAAGGCCTTTTTGATCTCATCTTCAGAGGCATTGCGCTCCACCCCCAACACGACGTAATAACAGCGTTTCTCCGTTTGTGCCATTAATAGACCCTACCAGAGACGTGCTGAGGATGGAATGAATGAAATACGCGTCGTATCATGGATGCGCGTTATTACCCTTTCCCTTTGTCAACTTCTTCAAATTCTGCATCAACAACTTTTTCATCCCCACCTGCGGCTTCTCCTGATCCTGAGGCTGTGGGGCCTGAATCACCGTCCGGGCCTGGTCCTGCTGATGACGCTGAATCGGCCGAGGCTTTTTTGTACATTTCTTCAGCCAATTTATGCGAAGCGGTCGTCAGGTTCTGCATGGCCGTTTGAATGGCTTCCAGGTTTGTTTCTTCCAAGGACTTTTTCAGCGCATCAATGGCGTTCCTGATATTGGTTTTGTCTTCCTCGCTGATTTTCTCGCCATGGTCGCTTAAATTCTTCTCGGTGCTATACATGAGCGTATCGGCTTGATTCTTCAGCTCAACAAGCTCCCGTTTCTTTTTGTCTTCTTCGGTATGAGCTTCCGCGTCTTTAACCAGGCGTTCGACTTCTTCTTTGCTCAACCCACTGGACGCGGTGATTTTAATCGATTGTTCTTTTTGCGTAGCCATATCTTTGGCTGACACATGAACAATACCATTGGCATCAATGTCAAAGGTCACCTCAACTTGAGGCATTCCTCGTGGAGCTGGAGGCAGGCCGACCAGGTCGAATTGGCCTAATAATTTATTGTCATTGGCCATTTCCCGTTCACCTTGGAAGACTCTGATGGTGACGGCGGTTTGGTTGTCGGCTGCGGTTGAAAAAATCTGGCTCTTTTTTGTAGGAATCGTGGTGTTGCGTTCAATGAGTCTGGTGAATACACCACCCAGCGTTTCAATACCCAACGAAAGCGGGGTCACATCCAATAACAGCACGTCTTTGACGTCACCTCTAAGCACCCCGCCTTGAATGGCTGCTCCAATGGCCACGACTTCGTCAGGATTCACGCCTCGGTGGGGTTCTTTCCCGAAAAATTGCTTTACCCGTTCAATCACCTTGGGCATACGGGTCATCCCGCCGACCAGGACGATTTCATTGATGTCGCCAGTGTTCAACTCTGCGTCGGACAAGGCTTTTTTGCAGGGCGCCATTGTTCGTTCAATCAGGTCGTCCACTAATTGCTCAAATTTTGACCTGGTCAGTTTGAGGACTAAATGTTTTGGACCGCTGGCATCAGCGGTAATGAAGGGCAGATTAATTTCTGTTTCTTGTGAGGAGGACAGTTCGATTTTGGCCCGTTCAGCGGCTTCTTTGAGTCGTTGTAAGGCCATGCGATCTTTATGCAGATCAATCCCTTGATCTTTTTTGAACTCCTCCACGAGCCAATCAATGATTCGCAGGTCGAAATCGTCTCCACCTAAGAACGTGTCCCCATTGGTTGATTTGACTTCAAATACTCCTTCTCCGATTTCTAAGATAGAAACATCGAAGGTGCCACCACCTAAATCGTAAACGGCAATCCGTTCATCTTTTTTCTTGTCCAGGCCATAGGCCAAAGATGCCGCCGTGGGCTCGTTGATGATACGCAGTACATTGAGGCCGGCAATTTGGCCGGCATCTTTGGTGGCTTGGCGTTGGCTATCGTCAAAATAGGCTGGGACCGTAATCACCGCATCGGTGACGGTTTCACCTAAATAGTCTTCTGCCGTTTGTTTCATTTTTTGAAGAATCATGGCCGAGACTTCGGCTGGGCTATAGCTCTTGCCACGGATTTCCACGTTGGCATCACCATTGTTGCCTTCTATAATTTTGTAGGGAAGACGTTTTTTTGAATCTTCGACTTCACGGGAAGAGGTTTTTCTTCCCATCAGTCGTTTGACGGAGGAGATGGTGTTCTCGGGGTTGGTGATGGCTTGCCGTTTGGCGATTTGTCCAACCAATCGTTCATTTTTGTCGGTAATGGCGACGACGGACGGAGTCGTCCGGGCGCCTTCTGAATTGGCGATGACCGTGGGCTCTCCTCCGCTCATCACTGCCACACAGGAATTTGTCGTCCCTAAATCAATTCCGATAATTTTGCTCATGCGTCTATGCCTCCTTCTTCGCCACCGTTTTGTGCTGACGATGGTTCAGTTTGATCACATTTTTCTTTTGCCACGGTGACCATTGCCGGGCGTAATATACGGTCGTGTAAAAAATAGCCTTTTTGAAATTCTTCGACGACGGTATTGGGGGCGATCGTCTCGGATTCTACCTGCGCCACGGCCTGATGCATGGTGGGATCAAAGAGACTTCCTTCGCTGGAAACCTGGCGTACGCCCAATTTTCCGACGGTTTCGAGAAATTGTTTGTGCG
>JAOUNC010000127.1 GCA_029881175.1 Nitrospirota bacterium
CCATGGGCCAAAAAAACTTGGCCACCACCAGCAACGCCAGACCACAGACCAGAAAGACTTGTGCGCGCTTCACGCCTAAATATAAATGGCCCATTCCCGGCAAAATAGAGAGGAACGCGGCCCCAACCGCGTTAAGAGTTTTTTCTCGTTCATTCATAGAATGTGACTCGGAGCCAACCATACCATGCCTCCTAGCGGAGTGCTAGCACATCGTGAAGCGTCAGGAGGAAGGCGAAGCAGGAAGTCATTCTCGCGCCACGGTCCCACCAAATGCTCACCACAGCCGCAACGAGGGAATCCAGATTTTTAATCGCTGGAACGGAATAGGATAGAAAGACTCAAAAGTAGAATCGTCAGGCATGAGGCGGCAATGCACTTGGTGATTTTGTACTTCCTACTTTTCCCACCTTTTACGAGAAGAGGGATTCACGATGAATAATGTCAGGAATGACGATTAGGGGAAATGTCGGAGATCACGAGAGAGAGCTATAATGGAGATGACGTGGGGAAATTTCCGAGAACACACACCCAAGACTTCGTCGCAGCTACCAAGCAATTCGTCATCCCTGCGAGTTGTTGGCAGGGATTTTGACCAAGTTAGCAGTGACGACAAAAATGAGAATCGACTTAGCGGCCTTACCTGACTAGTCCCTTCTCACTTTTTCCTTCTTCAATTACTCAAGCTTACGCTTACGCAATTCTTCTTCAAAGGTTTTTTGATAGAGCACATCCCATTCCTGCGAACCTTCTGGAACGGGGCGAGAATAGGATTCCAACCGACGCCGAACCTTTTGCTCGAGCTCGGCTTCAACTTTCATATGTTCGGCAATAACTTTTTTGATTTCACGAAGAGCTTGCGCTTCATCCCCCACCAAACTGGCGTGTTCCATGTTTTTCAAACTTCCTAAAATCACATGGGACAAATGCATTTGTTTTTCGTCACTCAGAAGGAGGGCCATAGTATGTGCAACACCTATGAAAGATTATAAAACAATATCACGTTCTTTAATGAGTTTTTTCTTGACCATGGAAAACATCTTTTGATAATCGGCCCGCCCTGAGGCGAATTCTTGGTCAAATTGCTTGAGCATTTCCCGAACATCCGCATTCAGTCGGTCTTCTACTTGTAATTCTGTGGTAATGGCTGTTTCCACATGTTGAACAACGGGCTCTTCCTTCCCTTGAATCTTCAAAAGTCCTTGAGTGGTCAAACGCGCGACCACCGTGGCGGCCATTTGATGAATACGAGTGGCGTTAAATCGCATTACGCCCCTTCCTGAAGTATTTCAACCCGCATGGTGATTGCACCTGCCGCCTGCCGCAAAACCTTCACATCGCCCTCCACTTTCCCAATCACATTCACGCGGTCAGCCGGAACAGGATCCTCGCCCAAACTCATAGGGGTTCGCCCAAAAAACACCGCCAGCATTTGCCCCATGCCCCAAAACGCCACGTCTCCGACTTTCACTTGATTTTTCGCCGTCTCTCGATGATCTTTGACTCCAGGGACGTTGCAATAAAACTCTTCCCCCCATTGATTGACGGGGGCCTCAATGGGAAGTGCGTCAATAATGGCTTGGGCCGTTCGGTTTGGCTTGAGCTCAGCCACAACCGGAATACCCCCAATGGTGATTTTTATTTTTTGCGGACGAAATTCCATAAATCCTCTCTTCTTATTGACAAGACAGAAGACGATGACAGACAGTCGAATGTAGCTTGTCCTCTTGATGAAATCAAGGCTAGAATCTTTTGCCCGCCTCGTATTCTCTTATGCTGCATTCAACCTTCATCTTTTTGCAAGGGATTGGCGAATCCACCGAACGGCTCCTCTGGGAGGAGGGAATTACGGATTGGGACATTTTCCTTCAGACCGCCACCATTCCTCACATTTCAGCATCTCGAAAAGTGCTGTATGATACGATTCTCAAAGACGCCCACGCGCAATTGCATCAGCAAAATTCTCGGTATTTTGCTAAGATGTTCAAGGCCAGGGAGCAGTGGCGACTCTATCCGCATTTTCGCCAGAATACGGCATTTGTGGATATCGAAACCAATGGCATTCCTTCACCCCATGGTGAAATTACCGTCGTGGGCATTTACGGTCGAGGCCAGATGACTTCGCTTGTTCAGGGAGAGAATCTTTCCGAAGGTCGATTGCAAGATGAGCTGGCTTCATACGATTTACTGGTGACATTCTTTGGGTCAGGATTTGACCTGCCCTTTTTGAAAACCACCTACCCTGACCTCATCCTGGATCAACCGCACCTCGATCTGTGTTTTGCCGCCAGAAGACTCGGGCTGAAAGGTGGATTGAAATCCATCGAACAGCAACTCGGCTGTCATCGAGCAACCTCGCTCGAAGGCTTAACCGGGTTGGATGCCATTCGCCTCTGGGAAGAATGGCAAGAGGGAAGCCAGCCATCTAGAGATGTATTAATGGCCTATAACGAAGCCGACTGCAAAAACCTGGAGCCCTTAGCGGATGTAATCTGTGATCAAATGAGCAGGAAATATGGTCCACCTGAAATGATTACGATGGCGTCATGAATCATCCCCTCATTCAGCAATGGACAGGAGTGGGACTCTCCGATATCGGTCGAGTCCGCAAACTCAACCAAGACGCCTTTTCAGTGGCTAATGATCTTCAGCTGTGGGTGCTGGCTGATGGCATGGGCGGACATGCCGGAGGGGAAGTGGCCAGTCAAATTGCGGTCGATACCATCCCTCAAGAATTCCAACGATTACTGGGAACCACTCCACGCACATCGCGTTCGACGGAAGTGCTCGAAACCACGATAGTCCAGGCGATTGAAACGGCCAACCAACGTATCCGTGAACAGGCCAGCCAACGTGCAGACATAAAAGGGATGGGCACCACCATTGTGGCTTTGGCGGTCACTCAAACGCACCAGACCAGCCAAGCGGTCATTGCCCATGCCGGGGACAGCCGGGCCTATGTTTTGAGAAATGGGAGTATCGCGCTTTGGACGAGAGATCATACCCTTATGGAAGAGCGGCTGGCCCTCAACCTGATTACCACCGAACAAGTGCGTACGCACCCTCTTCGTCATGTGTTAACGAAAGCGCTTGGCATCGACCCGAAAGCCCATCCCACCGTCCAAACCTATTGCTTGGAACCCACAGACATTCTCCTACTGTGTTCCGATGGGCTGACAAAAATGCTCACGGATGCGGAGATTCAAACCCTTCTCTTGAAAGATGCTCCCAACCTGGATCGTATGGCAACCACACTCGTTGCCACCGCGAATCGATTGGGGGGTGAAGATAATACAACGGTGGTGGTGATCGGTTCAGACTCAGATGCAACCGTAGTCGATCTGGCGTCTCCTATCGGGTAGGTCTTCGGAACAGGGCGGACCAGCCAAAATAGCCGACCGCATCTTTCATATTCGAAAACCATCGGTGGGTGAAACTCATCGCGGGATCTGTCACATATTGCAGGGTCAAGACAATCCGCTCTTCCCCTTCGGCTAGCGGAGTGACGGCATGATGCAATTTATCCCCATTAAAGAGAATACACGTGCCAGGCTCAGTGGCAAGCGACAATTCCTGCACCGTGTGACCGGGGTCTTTGGTATGGAGCCGGCAGACTAACCGACTGCTCGATCGGTCACGCAAGCCGATCAATAGGGTATAGCGAGCGCCTTTGTAATACGACGTATCATAATGATACCCGATATGATCGCCAGGTTCGGTATAAAAATAGAGCGCACAGGCATGGGGGTCATGGTCAGGGCACAGGAGTAATGGCACCCCAACAATGTGGCTGAGCATCTTTATCCATTCTGGATGTTGATAGAAGGCTAGGATCGCCGGGGCTGATTCTTGCAGCAGATAATAGCTCACGCTGCCACCCTTTTTATGTTTCGGGATAAAATTGCGATTGATCTTCGGGCGGACCCCATCAACTTCTTGCATGAACTCCGTGATAACAGAAGGAGTCATCAGGCGTTCCAATGCTAAAAATTCCCCTTGCTCCCAATACTGACGGGTCCATTCTTCGACTTTGTCTGCAGAGATCAAGTCTGCTACCTGCTGATCAACGACATCCATGGTCGCGTGAGACATCCGACGCTCCTTTGTGGTTCTTCGACTCTTCTTTTCTGAAAGAACTCTGACTCAAGGACGGGACTGTACCATGCTCATCATAAAACTTCATTATCCCCCTCAAGATCGCTTCGGAACTTGACCCAAGCCTCCCCACCCTTTTATGGTCGCCAGCAGGAATTACTGCGAACTTCCATATATTTTTTTAACACGAGAGAGTCTATGAGCCTCCTCCCCTATCGTGACCTGGTTCTTGGAACAGATTATTGGATACAAGATAACGTGCTTCCCAATGCACTGGAGATCGCTCAACGTTGCATGGGCTTCAGTACCTGGACATTAGGTTCGCCCTGGAGGCCGGAACCCTGGCCCGGCATGCGTGCGCCGGGGGCGTTAACCCCAGATGAAGTTGCCACCATTGAAGATTGCGTCAAAAGAACCCTGAACGTCCCCGATCTTACGCCACAAACCGATTCCGAAGCTGGACTATCCGGACATAATCATATTCAAATTTGTGGAGGAGCCGAAGGGGTCGCCAGACCTCATGTGGACTCGGCTAGAATTTGCGATTACGCGGCAGTTCTCTATCTTCATCCGAGCCCTCCCACGACCCACTGCGGCACCTCATTTTATCGTCTGCACCTTCCTGGTGAATCCCCGGATGGGAACTACTGTCCCAAGGAATTTGAAAGTCTCAGTGAAGTGCCAGGGTTCTCACGGGAAATGGACCCCACCATGTTCGACGAAATCCTGGAAGCCCCCTATGTCTTTAATCGACTGGTCACCTATAAATCGGATCTCATTCATTCTGCCACCGGCTACTTCGGGTGGGATCATGCGCTCGCCTCCAAACGCATGGCCGTCGTCTTCTTCTGGAAAGTCACATCTTCGTAGACAATTCCTGCTGAAAAAATTTCATTCTCGGGCAAAAATCCGGCTTGCCGGATTTCCTACTTCTTGCTACTATCTCATGATGGATATCGTGAAACTTGGAAAGAAGGGACAAATCTCCATCCCAAAGGCCATTCTCCGTGATTTGGCACTACAAGATGAAAGTATGTTACTCGTGGAACCCACTCCAGATGGCGGTATTCTCCTGCGGCCAGCCGGCATTTACCCCATTGAACGCTACAGTGACACACGCCTCCAGGAATTCTCCCAAGAAGACATCCTCACACCCGAAGAAGCCAAACGAGCCAAGAAAAAACTCAAATCTCGTTCCTGATGCGGATTTTCCTGGACGCCAACGTCTTGTTTGCCGCAGCACAAAGTCCAACAGGTCGCTCAGCACTCCTCATTTCCTTTGCCAAAGAAGGACAATGTACGTGCATGACTTCACCACATGCGATAACAGAAGCCCAACGAAACCTGGAAGCCAGATATCCTCAGGCCATGGAGAGATTTCATGAAGTCCGAACCATCGTTCACACCGTCCCAGAAGCCACCAGAAATTCAATTCAGTGGGCCTTACAGCAAGGACTCCCAGACAATGATGCCCCTATTTTAGCTGCGGCTGTCCAGGCAAAAGCCGATGTATTGGTCACAGGCGATAAAACTCACTTTGGACATCTGTTTGGAAAGACGAAACAATCAGTACAGATTCTGTCCCTAAAAGAAACCTTGGAACTTTTCCTACATTGAAAGGCCCTGCCAACACGGGACAATACTATGAGAAATGGACCCCACCATGTTCGACGAAATCCTGGAAGCCCCCTATGTCTTGAATCGACTGGTCACCTATAAATCGGATCTTATCCATTCCGCCACCGGCTACTTCGGGTGGGATCATGCGCTCGCCTCCAAACACATGGCCGTCGTCTTCTTCTGGAAAGTAGCAGAACTCTAAAGACTTATCGAGACAACTTCGTGATCGTGGGCAACGCTCAAAGGTCCTGGAGTAGTGTTATAAGGTTTGAATCGTCTTTAATTCAAACTGAACACCTTCTTTTTTCTGCAAGTGTTTAATCACGGCAAAAAGATTGTCTGCACGTGGATTGCCATCTTTGCTAAACATCCGCATCAGACTTTGAGGTTTGTGTTTGGTAAGACGGGCAAGCTTTTCAAATCCAATGCTGGCATTGATGTAATCTCGGATGAGGGCTTTCCCTGTGGTAATATCACCGGCCAAAAATAGTTCAAGGCCCTCTTCGAGTAGCCCTCTGCGAAAATCAGAGTCGCGTTGCGCACGCTCAAGAACAGTAATTTTAAAATCTCGTGTTAATGCCATAATCATGACTCCTGTTTCTTCCTGAATTTGTAATCTTTCCAGTATGCCTTGGCATCTTTAATATCTGCGTTTTGACGTTTTTTCGTTCCTCCAGCAAGAAGAATGATGATCTGAGAACCGTCTTTACCAAAGTACATACGATATCCAGGGCCATAGTCTAGCTTGTATTCAAATACCCCTTCCCCAACTCCTTTCACGCAAGAAAAGTTCTCATTCCCTAACCGAACTGCCGCGGCGCTGACTTTCACACTAGCCTGTCTATCAAGATCAGCAAACCATTCCGCAAATGGGCTTCGGCCTTCCGACGTGAGATATTCCTTAATATCGATCATTTACGATCATAACATATAAGTTATTATAGTCAAGTAGGGCCCTGGGCCCGGAAGGGCACCTTTGAGAAAAAGACGTACCACTATGGGTACGAAAGTTTGGATCAGATTCTGGAAATCACAAAAAAATAGATCCCACCATACTCGAGGAAAATCTAGAAGCGCCCGATGTCTTCAACGTGAGCTATAAATCCAATCTAAAAAAGCTCAACAGTCATCCAGAGACCTAGACCACCCCAAAAAACAATTCGGCGAATCAAGAATCGATAGACTCAATCAGATTGAACGTTTTTAGAGAAGAATGGCGCTTAATGTGTTCAAAATCTTTATCGCAATGCCATAAGACAAGCCCATGCTCAAGAGCGGTGGTGGCAATAAAACAATCAGCGGCGCTAGGAGAAATCCCTTTTGCCCGAAGCATGGCCGCCAGCTTCCAGACTTTAGGCCACCATGTTTCATGAAAGGATAATCGAGAGAGGGGGGAAAAGAACTCCAAGAGACTATCAGCCCGTTGCCCTTTCTGTAAGCCCGTCATAAGTTCCAGCATGATCCAATCGGAGACGGCCGCTTCTCCATTGAGAATCAAGGGCTTCACTAGCGATTGAATTTCGGGGGACCCTAGAGGACGTAAGGCAAATATCCAAACAGAGGTATCAAGGAGCACCATCTTTTGTCCGCTTCTTCCGTTGGGCTTGCAATTGAGGCAATGTGAGATCCAAGGGGATCGTCCCGAGGGCATCAGCTAATGTTTGGAGCTTCCGCCGCCTGACCACCTCATCTAAACTTGCATGAATGGTTTCTTTGATGGTCTGAGTTCCCAGCGCTTGTTTGGCCTGACGGAGTAATTTTTGATCAAGTTCAACTGTGGTTTTCATCATAGACACCATAGACAAAATTATACATAAATTTCCTTCATTCTATATGTATAGAATAAAGCAAAATATATGGACTGACAAGAGTCCAATCTTTTGAAAATCCCAAACGCTCGCTCTCATCCATTCCGCCACCGGCTACTTCTGGTGGGATCATGCGCTCGCCTCCAAGCACATGGCCGTCGTCGTCTTCTGGAAATCCACATCGACATTGAGGATTCCTGTCGAAAAGT
>JAOUNC010000509.1 GCA_029881175.1 Nitrospirota bacterium
CTAGTCTCAGCTCCCCCTCCCTCCCTCCCTCCTACTCTTACGAGGGTGTAATCCTATCCTTCTGGAAGGCCAAGGCAATCCTGATCTTTTTTCAAAGCCAGCGTGCGCGTATTGAGGAATAGGGTAATAGCTCAAACCAGGCTGGGGAAAAAGGCTCTGAGGAAAATTATGAGGGTGAAGCAGATAGCCGCGAATTTCTCTTTTCTTGAACCCTCCTAATCAATCTCAAGTACATTGGCCGTCAATAGCTTGTGGCCAATAGTCGAATTTTCAATCATGGGGGAGAAAATGTGAGATCTGATTGGCCCTTGATATCTTAGGTGTTCCCCTTCTTGTGAAGCTGCCAATATCCTCTCAGATTTCTCCAATTCCGTATCATAAGAATGAGTAACACGACATTTACGGTGAGACGAAATAACAAGATGATTGTTTTGGAGGCCGCATGATTTGGCTGAATGCCGGAGAATTTTATGTCGTAAATCGTTAAGACGTCTACCACCGATTCAAAAATATTCTCTACGGTGAAGACCAGCCAATTCAGGTACGTTCCTTTCCCTTCCACAATGAAAAAATCCGGAAATTGACCGTGTAAATTCTGAAAAAAGAGGCCGAACATGATGAGCAGGCCCACGACACAGCTACATTCCAGCACAAGATCGTCCTGGCCGTAGCTATACTTCAAAGATTTTTCGCTGCGTTTTTTTAAGGTGGCTCCCCACCCCACATAATAGAGCGAAAGAATCCCCAAACTCATACACAACAGAGGAAGCCATGGAAACAGCACACGTGCGCTTTCGGCAACGACCAGATAGAGGGAGACAAAGGCTAAATGTGGCAGGCACTCCCTCACCAGTTTCCTGGTGGTGAAGGGGGGATGGCTTGTGACGTCTTTTCCCAATAGGTGTCTCCTGATGACGTAAGCATCTCTAAATCTGGGGAGTTTTCAGCCAAGAAATTGATCTGTACTTTCTCGGATGGAGTCCGGCATGGCATAAGGGAATTTCGGCTCTTTCGGTAATCAGTTCCTATGCCTATTCTTAGTTCTTTTTTTAGGATTCCATTGGTTCCCTTCATAATGGTCTTCGTTATTGGGCGCTCCCCACAATCAGTTCCAAAAGAATGAACCCTACCGGCTTCCGGATTGCCATTCTGGCTTCCCAGTAGGGAAGAACTGAAGCGTTGTGGTTGATGAGGATAGAGGGGGAGGTGAGGCAAATGTGAAACGGATAGAGAGGTGCAGGGGTAAGGGACAAGAGAAAATAGTATTTCCTTTCTCCCGTGGGGCACAGGCCAAGAAGAGCAAGAACGCGGTTATGTTGGCTTTGGCATTCTTGATTGCAAAATTTTTCGTGCGGCGAATAACCCCAAAAATGGGATGAGCTCGGAATAGAGTCTGTCGCCCTGAAAATGAAATGAAAGAAGAAAAGCCAGCACCGAAACCAGCAATAAGCCAAAAGAAAAAATGGTAACCATCTTTCTGTCCGGAGATGTGATACCAATAAATCCTGCTGGACTCACCAGAAGGCTGACGGCCCCCACGATGATAATGCAGGCGAGCATACCAGAGGCTTTCAAGGTTCCATAGACCTGATTGATCCAAGCATGTTCGGTTAAAAGTCCAATGGTCCCCAAAACGAGATACACGTTAATACCCACCATGAGGCGATTCAATAGGACCTGGTGGTACAGTAAAATGGTTGTCGTGAGTAGGGCGACAAGGCTACCCGCCATAAACGGACCGAGCCAGTCATGAGGAATACGTTGGTCAATCAGGGTGGAAGAGAATAGGAAAATCGGGAGAGGAATGAGTTCGATAACCTCCAAAAACGTGAATGCCGTTTTCATCGTACACTTTCTTGAAAGTATTCAGCGTAAATTTGGCTTAGCAGCAACGCTTTGGAGTTTTTTCTTGAAAATATTTCCCGTATTTTATATGTTCGATTATGGTAAATCTTTAATTTCAGAAAATTTCTTACGAAGAAACCTTGGGAATCCTTATG
>JAOUNC010000128.1 GCA_029881175.1 Nitrospirota bacterium
TGGTCCCATTGTGATCGGAAATAATCCGATGCACAATCGCCAATCCCAACCCTGTCCCCGTTCGTTTCTTCGAAAAATACGGCACAAACAATTTTTCTTGATCTTCTGACTGAATACCAATGCCCTCATCGGCCACATGCACAATAGCTCGATGGCGACGCCAATCGGCTTCAGTCGTGACCCAGACATGGCCTTGATCATTGCTCGCCTGAATCGCATTATCAAATAAATTCACAAAGACCCGACGCATCTGCTCGGGATCACATGTGAGATCCGGTAACGTTTCATCCAATTGAAGGACAAACTGCACATCCCGATGGGCACCCGTATAAAGAGAAATCACTTTCTCAATAATGGCATGCAGTGATTGGGGAGACATCTGAGGCAATGGCATCCTGGCATACTTCGAAAACTCATCCACCATGCCCTTTAAACTGTTGACTTCGTTAATGATCACGCCGGTCGCTTGATCAAAAATTGAGTCAAAGTCTGGTGATTTTTCAAAAAACTTTTTACGCAACCGTTGCGCGGATAATTGAATGGGCGTCAACGGGTTTTTAATTTCATGCGCAATGCGTTGCGCCACTTCCTGCCATGCGGCCGTTTTTTGAGCCTTAATGAATTCGGTTCGATCTTCAAAGACAAAGACAAACCCCAAATCATGGCCCGCATCATTTTGCATTCTGGAAATACTGAGCCCTAAGGTCAAGAGTCGTCCATTTGGGGTTTCCATCTGCCCTTCCATCGACAAACTATCCGTTTGTTCCACCAGCATTTGATCATAGGCCTTTTGAAACAAGGACATATTGAATTGTTTAAAGGCCTCATACACGGGTTGGCCGCGCAATTCTTCCCCTTTGACTCCCAGAATCCTTTCCCCTGAAGGATTAAACCTCGTTATGACTCCCGCCATGTCAATCGACAGTACCCCTGCCGCAATCGTTTCGACGACGGCTTCTGTATACGCCCGCCGTTGATCAATTTCCACATTTGACTGGATGAGCGACATATTCATTTCTTCCAAACGAGATTTATTGGTCCGTAAATCGGTGGTCATCCGATTAAATGATTGGACCAACGTCCCAATTTCATCCGTCGCATTCACGTCAATATGAATATCTAAATTGCCTTTGGCGATGGCGTCGGTTCCTTCGGCCAAACGTTGAATCGGCACGGTAATGCCCCGAGCCACATAAAACCCAAACCATGTTGCCCCAAAGAGAATAAGCAGCGTCACCACGGCCACGAACAGATACGCCCCCCCCTTAATGGGGTTTTTCATCGATTTAATCTGACGATATTCATCAAATTGTTTGGTAATCGCATCCATTTTTCGCAAAAGCGATTCCGGAACATACGACGACACCACCACGACGCCCCCAACCTGGTCGGCTTGTCTATTGCCCATGATGGGGGCTGCGGCACGTATCAATTTCCCGACTGGCGCCTCTTGTGCCGAGGACAGAGCCTCCCCACGATCCAACACTTGCAAGACTAATTGCCCAACAGGAAGACTCAAGACGGCATCTGACAATTGCGGGTCCATCATCCGAGCCAAGGTCTCCATTTTCGGAGAAAAGACTTCCACGCCAGCCAAATGATATTCATGCTGCATCCGGGCGAGCATGGATTTCAACAATTCCCGATGTTCCGGCTTTAAAATATCCTCTCGAAAGATTTCCTTGCTGATCACTCGTGCGGTATCCGACGCCAAGGATTCCCGTTCTTCCTGGTACAGATGCGCAACATCCTCTGAATCTCGCAAAACATGCATCACCTGATCGCTAAACCATACGTCAATCACTTCACTAATCACCCCACTGGCCACCAAGGCCAACAGGACGGTGGGAATCAGGGCAAACCCGATAAACGCTGACACGAGTTTTGATCGAAACCCCTTCCCCAGCATTCGATGGCGTTTTTCAAAAAACGCCCTGATTAAATTTCTGGAGAGTAAAAGGGTGAGCGCCACCAACCCCACACTGTCCAAATAAACCAAAAAGAGCACTAAGGCATAACTGGGGCTGGGGAGTATGGAATCAGGAAGGAGCGGCCCGGAAAGGCCGTAGCGCGCATAATAAATGGTCAAGGCAATGCACGGCAGCAACAACACCAACACAATCCAAACCGGGGCATAATGACGTCGACGACGCTTGATGGCCGATTCATTGGTGCTGACACCCGGAGACGCAGACTCAGACGGAGCGGTCTGTCTGCGGAATTTCCGTGATTCCTTTGTATGTTCGGAGATCAAATTCACAGGGTTGTGTATGCGTCAAGATTCGTTCAGGGATCGCCTACGAACTCATTATTATAGAAGGTTGAGGACTTGGCAAGGGAAGGGGAAAGAATGCTGGCGAGGTCACTGACGCCATAGGTCCCCCGAAATACTGCTCAGAGGAAACGAAGAAAAAATCGAAAGATACCGCTCAAGATTTGGAAGGAACCCCTGAGGTCGCACTAACATATTTCATGCGTAGGGTATACAACATATCCCCTAACACAGAGGCTTCTTCAGACGACAGATTTCCCTTTGTTTTTTCCTCAAGCATCGACAGGATATCAATGATTTCCTTGGCTTGCGGCAAATTGACCGGAGGCGCAGGTTGTTCGGGGTCAAAAGACTCGCCCATTAACATGAGTGAAGAGGTCCCAAGAGAAAAGACGAATGACGAGAAGGAGAGAGGAGGAGCCGGTGGAGACGATTCAGTCGAAGTCGATGAGCCCCCAGACTCAGTCTTCACAGGTGGTTCAGTTTTTGGAACAAAAGGTTCTTCAGGTGCCGAACGTCCCCGTTTATCGCGAACAACAAATCCTTGTTCTTCTGCTTCTTCGCTCATCATTTCTCCTCCTAGTGGACAAAACACTATCATTAACAGTGTCTGACGATCAAGAATGCAGTGATTACAAGGGAGAAGGAAATTAGTATAATACGTCTGGTTCGTTGCCCGATCAGTCAGTCCAGTTTGCACATCAATGAAAACACCTTCATCCAAATCCTCTTCCATCATTCCTGACCCAGGCTCCTTCGCCGATGTGGTGTCTATTATGGCCACCTTGCGAGGGCCTGACGGTTGCCCATGGGATCGTGAGCAAACGCCAGAATCATTAAAACCCTATCTGCTTGAAGAAGCCTATGAAGTGCTCGAAGCCATTGATGCCAACGATCCCGAAGCCCTGAAAGAAGAATTAGGCGATCTGTTGCTCCAGATCCTGTTTCACAGTCAAATGGCTTCAGAATCTGGTCACTTTTCGTATCAAGACGTGAAGAATGGCTTAGGCGCCAAGCTCATTCGTCGACACCCTCATGTTTTTCAACAAGACGGGAAGGGCTCACTGACGACCTCGAACGAGGTGGTTCGTCAATGGGATCAACTCAAACAGCAGGAAAAGATTGAGAAACACGAACCATCTTCCGTGTTCGCGACGATTCCTAAAACGTTGCCCGCTCTTCAACGTGCCATTCAAGTGCAAAAACGGGCCTCTCGCATGGGATTTGACTGGAAGAACATCGAACCGGTACTGGAAAAATTCCAAGAAGAGCTGGATGAGCTTTTTGCGGAAACGGCTGGTCTGGTGGATTCAACAGAAAACGCTCAGCCCTCTCAGTCGTCTACTCTGAAGCACCAAAAGATCGAAGACGAATTGGGGGATGTGTTATTTTCTCTGGTCAATGTGTCCAGATTTCTCCGTCTTAACCCGGAAGAAGCCCTTCGAAAAGCCACAAACAAGTTTATGACTCGCTTTCAATATGTTGAAGCACAAGCCATCCAACGGAAACAAAACATGAACGATTGCACACCACAAGAACTCGATCAATGGTGGGAGGAAGCCAAGTCCCAGGAATCCGCTTCGACTCCGCCAAACGACGGAGCCCCTTCATGAGCGAGCAAGAACCCACAGAAGGCCGACGGGTTGGCGTTCATCCCATCTTGGTCGTGTTTGGGGTCATTTTTGGTCTTTGGTTATTTATTACCTTAATTATTCCCAAATCAAAAAATACCCCCACGCATGGACCTGGAGCCTCCCCCAATGCCCAAATACCAGCAGGCATAATTTCCAGTGATTTTGTCCCAAGCTTTACCGTCACCGGACACGTGGTCGGAATGAATGCCATTACGGTTTTGGTGCCTCCGGCCACGACTGACAGCCAGGTGATTGCGCTCCTCCAATCATTTCAACAAGCACGGCGTAATCACTCACTGGAGGGGCAACTCCCTGCTACCACACCAGAGGATAAACTTGGCCCCTTTGCCATTGCGGATATTTATATTTTTTCAGAAGAACCGTTTGCAGGGCAGGAATCGGCAAAAGCCTTAAGTCGTGGCGCTCATGCGCCTGGCGAGTTTTACCCCAGCTCGATTCCCTATGAGGTCGCGATGGAGAAAGTCAGGGGACATTATGCTATTGACTTGTACAACAAGACGAAACCCGAGCAGGGTTCCATTGGGTTTGGAGAGGATGAAACCGGCGTCTATTCCAAACAGTATCAGCGGGTCTTTTAGAAATGGGAAGAGAGGGGTATCTGGTACCTACAAGCCTCATCGAGACCGTAACTTCTGAGAACAAGAATGTCCCACCTCACTCTTGATTAAATCCCTATCTGATCTTTGATCAATTGCCGAAGCGTCTCTTTTTCAGCTTGCATCCATTGATCCAGTAACGCAAACAGTTGCTCCTGGGATTCGCCTTCAAAGGGTCCAATCATCACATCCAGCCGTTCAGCTAGTTTCCCATCGGCATCCACAATTTTCAGTTTTTGATCGGCAATCGCACGAAGAAGCAATTGGTTCGCCATGAGCTGTTGCCCCACCGATCCTCCCGAAAAACTGAGAATAGTGTTTTTGAGATAGTCCAACTCATGTTCAATCGAGACCTTTATCCTGACGCCTTGGGGCGTGGCCCAATCTTCCCGTTGGACGGAGTAGTCATAAGAAAACGCCGGCTCCCGGGGCTCACGAAAAGGCCCCATCACATTCAAGATCAGCAAATCTAATGGCATAACTTTTGGCGATCTCCTATCTATGATGAATGAGCAGACGTTGGCAAGGAGTCACTCACCTGGGTATTCAGTTTAGACTTCGAGAGGATCTGGATTAATCCCCCACCTTCATTGCCTTCTATCGGGCCTGCCCAGCCTTGCAAACCATCTTTCATATGATACACATTCCCATAATCATGTCGGCTCAAAAATTCACAGGCCAAACGGCTTCGATCCCCAGAAGCGCAATACACAATAATTTTTTCGACTACAAGCGGAACCTCAGCTTGGAACCGCGTTTCTAAATTTTCAATAGGCAGCAATTGAGCACCGGGGATATGCCGCTGAGCAAACTCTGTTCCTGAGCGGACATCAAGCCACAATATGCGAGCTCCACTTGAATCGGTTGTGAAAAATTCCCTGGCCTCTGCAGCAGAAATTTCATGATAGAGGCGCCCCGTTCGAATTAAACGATTGGACACCGGCTTTCCTTGTGCCACTAGTGCGAGTTGGATACGTAAAGGATCCACCGTGGATTCAATTTGAGAAGGAACCGCTTTGACTTTTCGCCCGAGATCATACTGCTCTCGCTTGAAATCCAATATTTCGCGGCGTAATCGCCAGGCCATCCATATAGCCACCATTGCGACAAGAAGACTGGCAAGAGCAACAATCAATTCAATGTCTCCTATTTCCACGATAATTGCCCCTCGTGAGCACGCATACGCCAACAACGCATACACATTCAGACAGGTTACTTTTGTCTAGGCTGGGTTCAGACTCTGACGTGGGTCACTCGACTAGGGGAAACTTCCTCAACCAAACTGTGGTGCAGCCTCTGAACAGCAATTTGATTAAGGAAGTTGAAGGCCACTGAGAAGAACAACCGTCAGTGGGAATCTGAATTGGTCGGGGCGAGAGGATTTGAACCTCCGACCCCCGCGTCCCGAACGCGGTGCGCTACCGGTCTGCGCTACGCCCCGATCATTACCTGCCATGTATCTCTAAAGATCCAGAGGCTTCACCACCAACCCATGAGCATCACCCACAGCTTGACAGGTCAATTGGCCTTTGAACAGATTCACACCTTTGCGTAAACCTGGATTGACACTGATGGCCTCCTCCAGCCCTCCTTCGACCAGCTGGACTATAAAAGGTAGCGTGGCGTTGGTCAAGGCAAAAGTCGAGGTATGAGGCACAATACCTGGAATATTCGGTACACCGTAATGCAAAACCCCCTCCACGACTACAACCGGATCCGTATGAGTGGTGGGGCGAGTGGTCTCCGCACACCCCCCCTGATCAATGGAAACATCGACGATGACCGAACCTGGTTTCATAGTCGACACCATGGCTCGCGTAATGACCCGTGGGGTGCGAGCGGCAGGTAAGTAGACAGACCCAATGACAAGATCCGCCTGACGCAGATACTCCTGAATCATCGCTTGGCTGGAAGCAACCGTCACAATACGACCTTGATAATGAGCGTCCAGCGCACGCAATTGCCAAAGATCCACACTCAAAACGGTCACCGTCGCACCCATGCCAACCGCAATGCTCACGGCCGACGACCCGACGACGCCTGAACCAAGCACCACCACATGGCCTGGCGGAACACCAGGAACGCCTCCAAGCAATGTTCCAGAACCACCCTGTAATTTTTCCAGAAAATGTGCCCCAATTTGAACGGACATCCTGCCAGCAATCTCACTCATCGGACGCAAGAGTGGAAATTGCCCTTGACGGTCCTCCGTAGTTTCATAGGCAATTGCCGTACATCCGCTCTTTAAAAGGCTCTCTGTTAAGGTCTTGGAAGCGGCTAGATGCAAATAGGTAAACAGCACATGATTAGGGCTCAGCATGGGCCATTCTTGGGGTTGTGGCTCTTTGACCTTCACAATCAGCTGGGCCTCACCAAACGTCTGCTCAGCCGTTGCCATGAGCACCGCCCCGGATTGCTGATAGGCCTGATCGTCAAAGCCACTCCCCTCCCCTGCACCTTGTTGCACCACCACACGATGTCCACGCCCGCATAATTCCGCAACTCCCTGAGGCGTGAGTGCGACTCGAAATTCATGATCCTTAATTTCTTTTGGGACACCAATTACCATGGGTAGACTCCTTTATTGCTTTCTACGATTCATTCTCTCACACCTTGCCCCTCCAACTCTCTCAACCAATGCCCATAGAACATTGGGGGCCAGCTCCATTGCCTAGGAGGCTGTCGGGCTTAGGAAGAATCGGCTGCAAAAGTGTCAAAACGGTCCATATTTCGCCGATTTCTTGGGCCATCGTCCCACTATGGGCCGGCGAAATCGCCAAAATCTGACCTCGCTCAGCCGCTTTTTCGCTTTCGATTCCCTAAGTCCGACAGTCTCCTAGACAGCCTCAAGAATCCTCAGGTAAGATTGCCACACTTCTTTGGTCAGAAATTTTCCTACTGACTTTCCAACAATACTAGTTGAACCCTATGAGCAAATTTACCCACCATATTTTTGTCTGTATCAACGAACGTCCCAAAGGCGATCCCCGAGGATGTTGCGCAGCGCTGGGTTCAGTCGGGTTACATGCCTTTTTCAAAAAAGAAGTTGAACGATTAGGATTAAAAGGTATCGTTCGAGCCAACAAAGCCGGATGCTTGGACCAATGCGAATATGGGCCAAGTGTCGTCATTTATCCGGAAGGAGTCTGGTATTGGGTCGGCAAAGAAGCCGATGTC
>JAOUNC010000129.1 GCA_029881175.1 Nitrospirota bacterium
GGTGGCGTTGGCTGGAATGGGGCAACGCGTCGGGTTGCTGGATGTGGATATTAATGGACCCTGCGTCCCGCAAATGCTAGGCATGCGCGGAAAGGGCTTATTGGATACCCCACAGGGAGCCGTCCCTCCGACCGGTCCGTTGGGCATAAAAGTCGCGTCGATGGATTTTCTTTTGCAGGACAACGCACCAGTTCGCTGGAAGGGGCCGATGGACCTCAGCCCGGTCTGGTTGGGACTCACCGAAATGAATGTGATCCGGGAGTTTCTCTCCGACATGGTATGGGGCGAATTGGATTATCTATTGGCCGATCTGCCGCCAGGAGCCGCTGCCGATAAACCACCGCTCTTAGTCGGGCTTGTTCCCGATTTGGCGGGGGCTGTGGTTGTGACGACGCCCTCTGAAGTGGCGTCGAATGTCGTGCAAAAGTCCATTGCGTATGCACAGGAACTTGGGATTGGCATTTTAGGGGTGGTCGAAAATATGAGTGAATATCGCTGCCCCTCCTGTGGAGAGACCAATCCCTTATTTGAAGGCGATACGGAATCCATGTGTGAGGCGTTAGGTCTTCCGCTCTTAGGGCGTATTCCCTTCGATCGCACTTTTGCGCGCACCTTTGATAAAGGGGAGCCGATCTTGGATGGGGATAATCCCACGGTGGCGAAATTTCAGGACATCGCGAAAAAAATTCATACCTTGTTGGATTATCAGCAGGTTTTAGCGGGAAAATTGTAACGGCTCGGAGCGAACGTTGGCCTTGACTGACGTTTAGAGAAGGGAAACGATATGAAATTTGTCTGTCTTAAATGCGAAACCTATATGACCTTTGAGAAAGTTGAAAAACCGGCAGAAGGAACGTTGGGCGTCTTCTTTGAATGCCCCTCCTGCCAATCGCGGTTTTCAATGGTCACGAACCCTGGAGAAACCCAAATGGTCTCCTCGTTAGGTGTCCAGCTGGGTGGCCGTACCGAAGCGCCAAAGCCCTTAGAAATGACCAGAGGGGGATTAGAAGAAAATGTTTCAGCCGGTACGGGACAAATGGCCGCCTATTTAAATGACAAAATTCAAGGGGGTCAACCAGCAGCAACACCTGCCACTTCTGCTGCTCCAGCCACTGGGGCAAGTGGATCGGGTGAGAGCGGAGGCTGCCCTTTCTCGGCCATGGTCGCCCAAATGGGCTTGGGGTCATCGGGGGTTACAGGCACGAGCGCTCCGGCTGTAGAACAATTGCTCTGGACACCGGATGCCCAAGAGAAGCTCGCGAAACTCCCTTCCTTTGTTCAGCCGATGGTAAAAAGTAGCGTCGAAACCTATGCCCGGAAAAACGGTTTTAACACTGTCACGTTACAAATCATGGATGATTCCAAGAATGCCTCCACCGAGGGTATTCACTGGACCCCAGAAGCCCAACAACGCCTGGATAATATTCCTGATTTCATTCGCCCCATGGCCAAGCGGGAAATTGAACGTCTGGTCAAAGAACGGGGCGGAACGGAAATTACGGCGGAAATGATGGAAGAAGCCAAAGAAAAGTTTATGAAGTTTATGTAAGTTTCGACAAATATTTTGTTTTCAGGTAAGGCGGCTCTTTTTGAGAGCCGCCTTCTTTTTGAAATTTTTGAGTTAGATACAGTGTTGAAATTTAACCCGGATCCAGTAGTTGGATATTTTGAAAATATTAGGAGTTGGCAAATGGCCTTGAAAATAAATGAGTTTTGAGATATTCAACTGCGACGCAGTTGAAATTGCTCAACATGCAGGCAAAAAAATAGCCAAGGCTCCTACTCTATAAACTTGCTTGCAGCGATTTTCCAACTGTCGAATCTGGGTTTAAGAGGGAATCTGAAGAGCAGAGTCCATAGTTGAAAGGTAGTTATACTATTTAATAATTTCTAAGCCACAATGCCTACAACTATTTATGTAAGGCCAAGCCGCGGATAATAATCCAAATTTTGTGCAGAAAAATTTTCGGCATCTTGGGCAAGGCCAAACTAAGGTCAAGGTGATTATGAGATACAAAAAGAAATAAAGGGCAAGTAGACGTTTTGATACTTTCAGCATTGGAAAAGCTAAAATTCCAAGGAATACAATAGGCCAGATTAATCGAAGTCGTCGAAAGACTAAAAAGTTCGATTTGTTAAACTCATTACTTATTGCGGAAGTTTTCGATTTCATATAATCGCAGTCTAAGCTTACTAATTTCCTTGGAGAAAGCGTCATATATGGACTTACCTGTTAGTTTAGGGTTTTACGTAAATTTTCGCCTTGGGCACGGCTTTTCTGCGGAACCAAATTCGACTTTTTTTGCGAGCACTGTTTGAGCGGAGTGAGTTGCGCAGCCATTTAATTTGGTTCTGTGGCAAAGTTTCCGCGAAGGGGCCGTGTACGGGCGAACATGGTTTTGGGTCATTTTTTTTTACAAAGGTTCCGCCCTTCGGGACGCGCCAAGCAAGCGGCTTCCTCGGCGGGGATGAAACCTCGCATTATCCTTTACGAAAAATCCTTCCAATTCGCATAGGGCTTGAGTCGATAAATTTCTTCTACCGGGTTTGGCAGAATAACTCCCTGCTGTTCGAACATTTTGGCTGTTCTCCAGAGTGGGAGGCCGACGATGGTGGGGTAGTCTCCTTCGATTTTTTCGATGAGCTGGGCCCCCTCCCCTTGAATGGAATAGGCTCCTGCTTTGCCTAGACTTTCTTCGGTCGCCAAATAGGTTTTGAGGGTCTGTTCATCAAACGGTTTGATCCAGACTTTTGCGGTTTCTACGAAATCGATGGAAACATTCGTGCTCTGGTGAATGATGGCCACGCCCGTATGAACTTGATGACACTGACCTCGTAATTGCCTGAGCATTGTTTCGGCTTCTTGCATATTCTCCGGCTTCCCTAACAATTTTCCTTCGATTTCGATGACAGTATCACTCCCTATCACCAAGTCTTGGGGATGTTGGCTGGCCACGGATTGGGCCTTGTCTCTAGCAAGTTGGCGGGTTTGTTCGCTGGGTGAGAGATGTGGTGAGAGAGCTTCTTCGCAGGTTGGCGGAACACTGTGAAACGGCAATCCCAATAAACTGAGTAATTCTTGCCGTCTGGGCGAGGTTGAGGCCAACAGAATGCGCATGATCATTTGGAGACAGCTTATGCGGGTGTAGCCTCGAATGCCGGGTCCTCAAGGGCTGTATGCGCTGCCAGGTAGGCTTGAAGGATGGCGATGACGTCTTGGCTTGAGTTTGTTCGGACCATTTGGGCCCGCATGGCCGCGGCATGGGGAAAGCTTGAGCAATACCATCCCAGGTGTTTGCGCATACGTACGAAGCGTTCTGTCCCATGTATGGCTTCGAAGCATTGCGCATGTTTGATCATGGCTTGAAATTGTGCATCCAAGTTGGGCTCGGATTGTTTCTGTTCCAGGGGAATTCCGGTAGCCAGAGCCGAACGAATAGCGTGAGTTTCTTGAAAAATCCAAGGATTTCCTAGCGCGCCTCGACCGATTAAGGCGCCATTGACGCCGGATGCTTGAATGCGTCGATGGGCTTCGGTGAGGCTTTTGATGTCTCCATTTCCCAATGCCACAATGCCGTGATGTTGAATGCGTGCCGCCGCTTGGGCAATGGCTTCCCAGTCCGATTGGCCACGGTACATTTGCGAGAGAGTTCGGCCATGAATGGCAATGGCCTCGGGTCGACCCTGAATCAGGCAGTCGCTCCATTCGTCAATAATATTGCAGTCGAAGCCCAAGCGGGTTTTGACGGAGAGAGGGATGGATGATCGTACTCGACCTTCGATTAGTTCGGGTTCGGGGTGCTCGGCTTTGAGTTGAGCAATGGCTTGAAGGGCACTGGGCTTGAGTCCAATGGCGGTCAACGGTTGTCCGTCTGCCCAATCCTGAATGCCTTTTCGAGCGTGGCCCATTAATTCTAGCGCAAGGTTTGGGGTGCGAATGAGGCCCGCGCCACTCCCAGAGGAGGCGACATTTTTGGAAGGGCAGCCCATGTTGATATCTAGTCCATCAAATCCCAGCTCACAGACCACGTGCGCCGCTTGATAAAATAAGGCCGGGTCTTTCCCATAGATTTGGGCAATGATGGGCCGCTCCATTTCTGAATACCGAAGACTATCGAGAGTGTTCAGCCGTCCGGAACAAATGTCATGGACATTGGTGAATTCGGTAAAGACGATATCTGGCTTGCCATAGGTGGCGACGATATACCGGAAAGCCGAATCGGTGACGCCGTCCATTGGTGCAAGGCCGATAATGGGCTGCGGAAGATTTTTCCATAGTGAAGAAGTCATTGTTGAATCCTGGGGGAGATTATCTTGAGTTTAACTTAAGAGATGCCGAAAAGAACAAGGCTCTACGGCTTACCTCTTGTTTCCCCCACGCATCGCCTAACGCGAATGGAGAAAGATCCTCTGACTTCTGTCGGAGATGGGCTGCTTGTTTGCTGGTAAGGCCAATTTTAGGGGATTTTACCACGTGGATGAATCCTTCAGGCCATTAGTTCAAGAATGTGAAACCTTATTGTTGCCTCGTCCAGGAGGACCGCCTGTACAATCTTCAGAAGAGATTGTACAGGAAATTCTTGACCTTTGGGCAGATACGATGGGAGATATTCGGACGACCTTGTTACAAGAAATGGTCGCCAATGTTGCTCGATGGCGAGATTCATATATAGATGCGATTGATATAAAAATCCTCCATCCTGCGTTAAAAGAATTGCAATCCGCTTTTCAGGTTTGTGGAGAATTTCGCAATGTTTGAAAAGTGAGAGTTTTCGGGTCGGCACGGACTCAACCGGATGATCCCAACTATGAACTTGCCTCGCAATTAGGCCGGTTACTTAGTCAGCAGGGCATGATGGTCATAACTGGTGGCGGTCCCGGTATCATGCAAGCAGGCATGGAAGGGGCTGGTCGAGAGCAGAGATTTGGCGTGAACATTAGTTGCCTTTTGAGCAAGCCCCGAATGCGTGTATTGCAGATGATAAAAAACTGGTGAACTTGAAGTATTTTTTCACTAGAAAATTATTGTGAGTAATAGAAGCCCACGCGGTCGTTATTTTTCTAGGTGGCTTTGGGACATTGGACGAAGCGTTTGAGGTTTTAACCCTGATCCAAATCGGGAAAACGAATCCGATCCCGATTGTATGTCTGGAAACGCCTGTGGGAACGTACTGGGAATACATGATGAATTTTTTGAGAAGCCAGCTTGTAGCTTGGGGATTTATACATTTTTCTGATCTGTGCCTGTTCAAAGTGGCGCATTTGGCGGAAGAGGCCGTGAATGAAATTACGACATATTCCCCGAATTTCCATTCGCTACGGATGGTGGGAAACCAAATGCTCCTTCGTCGTCAACGCCCGTTTTCACCGGCACAGTTGTTTTAGCTGAATGAGGAATTTGCAGATATTGGAGAATGTGGTCACTGTGAACAGATTGACGCATTGCCCGAAGAAAGCGACGAGCCAGAACTCGCCCACTTGCCTCGTTTGGCGTTTTATTTTAATTGGAGGGAACTCGGTCGTCTTCGGCAATGCATTGGCTGGTTGATTGTCCGTTCCTTTTAAAATCACGATTTCGAATGAGGCTCCTCTGGTTTAAGGCTAAATATTTCACTTCCCATTGTAACATGGTAAGCTCAGTTCTGAAGGGTGGTAAAGGATGATTACGTTTGATGAATTAGAGGAACCGCATGCCCCCGATGTGGTTTTATATCATGCTGAATGTATGGATGGTTTTGGCGCAGCATGGGCTCTGTGGAAGCGGTTTCCTCAAGCGCGGTTTGTTCCTGTTAAGCATGGGTTTCCCCAGCCTGAAGGGTTAGATGGCCGGCATGTGGTAATGGTTGATTTTAGTTATCACCGGGATGATATTTTGACGTTAGTTGAGCGTACCGCTAGCCTGCAGATTTTAGATCATCATATTACCGCGCAATCGGCCCTGTCTGACTTACCTTTTGCCTATTTCGATATGAATCGCAGTGGGGCCGTGCTTGCCTGGGATTGGGCTCATGCGAAAACTATTCCGTGGTTATTGCAATATGTTCAGGACAAAGATTTGTGGCATTGGGATCTTCCGCACAGCCGGGAAATCAGTGCGGCGCTAGCGTCGTATCCGTTTGATTTTGCAATCTGGGAGCAGTTTGAATTTGACACATTGAAAGTTGAGGGCGCTGGAATTTTGCGCCATGAGAATACTTTGGTGGAAAAATTCGTTGAAGAAGCTATCATGGTTTCGATATCGGGGCATACGGTGCCTGCGGTGCATTCGCCGGTACTGGCTAGTCAGATCGGCGAACGGCTTGCTGCGTGTCATGCTTTCGGGGTGATCTGGCATCAGAAAAATGGGCGGCGATATTTTTCCTTACGTTCAAAGGCCGGAGGAGTCTCCGTGTCGGAGATTGCTTCGCAATATGGCGGTGGTGGACATACGCATGCGGCGGGGTTTTCTCTCCCTTTAAGTGATGATTCGTCTTCTCTTCTCAACCCGGTTTTAGCCCTTCCTGTTCCCTCTACTCCGGCTCTTCATTCTTGAGCTTTGTGCTCTCAACGCTGGGGCATTAATGATTCCATTACGAGATGATAATCCAACGGAAATCACCCCGGTTGTCACGGTGGGATTTATTGTTCTATGTGTGCTGGTTTTTTTGTATGAAATCTCTTTGCCGGAACGGACGAATGAAGTCTTTGTGTATATGTATGGAGCAATCCCAGCTGTGTTGTTTGGGCACGCTCAGCTGCCGCCCGAATTCGTGAGTTTGCCCATATATGGCACCTTGATCTCAAGTATGTTTTTGCACGGAGGCTGGATGCATTTAGTTGGAAACATGCTTTATCTTTGGATTTTTGGCAATAATATTGAAGATGTGATGGGGCATGGAAAGTTTATTGTGTTTTACTTTTTGTGCGGGGTTTTGGCTGCCTTGAGCCATGCCTTGATTGATCCAACATCAGAAATTCCGATGGTGGGTGCTAGCGGTGCTATTGCGGGTGTATTGGGTGCGTATTTGTTGTTGTATCCTCATGCGCGAGTGTTGGTGCTAGTGCCTTATGGCTTTATGGGAACTTTTTATATTCCTGCGGTGGTAGTTCTAGGCTTGTGGTTCTTAATGCAATTGTTAAGTGGGGGGATGAGTGTTGGTCACGAAGGAGGGGGAGTGGCTTTCTTTGCGCATATAGGAGGTTTTATTGCGGGAATGGCCTTAATCGGTTTATTCAAAAACCCAAATGTGAAATTTTTAAAAAGATGAAAATCTAGAATTTATAACCAAGAAAGTCTTTTTGAAAATTTCACTAAAATGTATTGACACATAAATCTGACTGGGCTATATTCACGGTTCGCCCTGTGGGGCTGTTCTTTGAAAGTTAAATAACTGTCTACCAAAAACAGTAAATAAAGTGTATTGAAATGGCGGCCCTTGTAAGTGTAATTACTTTTGAGAGTTTGATCCTGGCTCAGAACGAACGCTGGCGGCGCGCCTAACACATGCAAGTCGAACGAGAATCCGGGGCAACCCGGTAGTAAAGTGGCAAACGGGTGAGGAATGCATGGGTAACCTGTCCTTGAGAAGGGAATAACCCGCCGAAAGGTGAGCTAATACCCTATACGCTTCGCTTTTTTTGAAAAGTGAAGGAAAGTCAAGCCGTGGGCT
>JAOUNC010000130.1 GCA_029881175.1 Nitrospirota bacterium
ATTCTCTACCGTCCCATGCCATTCCACCCCGCCATAGAGCCCGCGGCTGGCCAGACTCACCCCAAACACCACTCCCAAGGGAAGCAGGAAGAACATGAACAAAAAAAGACCCGCTGCCCAGAATGAAGAGGAAACCGGCAGAGGGAACGCATGAGAAGAATAATGTCTCACAAGAATGGCGAATCAACGAGGTTACGGGACAAGAGCTAATCCCTCATGAACGGCCCATTGAAGATAGACAGCCTGGCCAATAGCCAACGGGCCAATGTGAGTCTCACCAATTGGCACACGAGCCGTCCACACGGCTTCGTTCCGCAAGCGAAACTGATAGGCCATTTCATGGCCATGGAACATGATATGGTGAACAACGGCGGGTAGTGTATTGTCATATCCTTTATCGGGCACATCTAGGGAAATATGCAGCCGTTCCGGACGTACCATCATCGTGACCGGTCCATGAGCGCCCCCTCCTGACGGACAACGCGCCATCAACGTCGGAAACGCCTCATGTTCAATCCAACAAACATTATTCTCCGAATGAGTCATGGTTCCTGATAGCGAATTGGAAAGCCCAATAAACCGAGCCACCGTTGAGGAGATCGGCTGGTCATACACCTCTTGAGGTGTCCCCACCTGTAGAAGCTTCCCTGCATTCATCACGGCGATGCGATCGGAGAGCGTCAGCGCTTCATCCTGTTGATGCGTCACACAAATAAAGGTAGCATTGACTTCTTGCTGCAATCGTTTGAGTTCCCCCTGCATCTCCTGTCGTAACTGCTGATCCAAGGCAGCTAATGGCTCATCCAGCAACACAACCACAGGGCGGTTCACCAGGGCACGGGCCAGAGCGACACGCTGCTGCTCGCCTCCTGAGAGTTGGGCAGGGAATCGTTGCGATTTCCCATCCAAGCGCACGAGCGCCACCATTCGCTCAACCGCCTGCTGAATATCGCGCCCCGCCTCCGGTCGCATTCTTAAACCAAAGGCGATATTGTCAAACACGTTCATATGGGGGAACAAGGCATAATGCTGAAAAACCATATTCACCGGACGGACATGAGGAGGATCAGCATTGACCACACGCTGTTGAATCATGATTGTCCCGGAATCCGGAAAATCTAATCCCGCAATCATCCGCAGGATCGTCGTTTTCCCGGACCCACTCGGCCCCAGAATCGAAAAAAACTCGCCACTTCTCATACTTAACGACACATCATCAACCGCGACCATTTGGCCGTGCGTCTTCCTCACATGCTCAAGCACAACCGTGGCGTTCATCGGGGGTAGATCCCTTTTTCCGGGGTGTAGAAAAATCGAATGGAATCGGGGAGGATTTTAGGGAGGGATGAAAAAGGAAGTCAATGCAAGAAATGCCCGCCGAGAGGCCGCTTGAGAGAAACGCCCAACTGCTCAGCCAACCTCACGGGGAAGATCGGCCCAATATAGCCAAAAAAGCCCTACCCGTTCTTTACACTCATTCGCATTAGCGATTGTAACGCGGCTTCTTGAACCGTCGAGCAAGGATCTTGAAGGGCAGTTGTCAAGGCTTCAAGTGCTACCCGTTGATCAGAAACGCGAGCCGTGTCGCCACCAAGCTGGATAGCAGCATCAAAACGGGTATCTGGATCTTGATGAAACAATAGCTCACGCGAAGACCCTTCGTTATTCTTGGGACCAGTTTTGATATACATCACTCTTCTCCTCTACTTATTAAGGTTCAACGTCCTTGACCGTTCAAGAAACAAATCGGGCATTCGAATAGATAAGACGGTCATGAGGTCATCCTCCCCAATAAACCAGCCGGCACAGCCTCGGAATGAAGAGACGAGGGTTCCATGACTCCAGTTTCCCGAGCCAGCACCTCCTCCATTGAATCATAAAGAGGCACAAGCTTGGGGAAATTGACAAACTCCAACAATTCACGAACCATGGGTCGTGGGCTGACCATACTCAGACGAATTTTTTGTCGAGAAAGATGGTGATACGTCAAAAACAACTTTCCCAATCCACGACTATCAATCCTTGTGAGCGCTTGTAGATTGAGGAGAATGTGCCGACCTTGAGCTTTCTGGGCCTGAAACACAGCTGACTCTAGTGCATGTTCAGTTTCTGCATCATCTAAACATGCGCCAAGGGTAATCACATACATATTCGAATCCTGTGTGGGTTGTATCGTTCCGCCGTTCATTGCTGGCCAATCTTTTCGGTTTTTCTCCAAACCAACTTAAGAGACGACCCGCTTGTCACCACAACATCGCTAAGCAACTGACCGCACCGGTGTCTTGCGTTGCGTAATGGGAATGACCGAGGCCAAATTCACAACATGGAGGATTGCTTCAACCGAAGCCCTGGGATTCATCACCGACAATGCCACATTTTTCTTTCGTAACGCGTAATACAGCAACAATAATTTGCCAATACCCGCGCTATCAAGTGAGGATACTTTGGAAAAATCAAAAATCACATGTTTACAAGACCGGCTTTCTATTTCGGCCAAGGCTGTTTCCACGGGTACACGAGCCGTCTTATCAAACCGCCCTGATAACAATAATATGAGCACCTCTTTGTCCCACCGTCCCATGACGAGCATGAGCATTCCCTCCCTGTATGTTCAAAAACATTCCCACATTTCCTAAAACTTTTGGCTCCGAGCCACCCCTCGACCATACCTTCAGCAACCTATGTGCCATCTGTTTGACCATCAAATACCTGTCTAAGACGGAGCCAACTCATGAAGGAAACCAACAGAATTCCCATCGGCAATGGTCACAAAACAGGGTCTCCCCATGAACAGGAATTCTATCTCTAACCATGCAGACCTTGCCCTCTAGGAAAAAACGTTCTGTGCAAACGGGAAAGTCCAGCGAATAAGAAATGCCTCAACAGTCAGCGGGCGACACTCAAGTCGAGACATGGGATAGGAAAATACGAGGGGGAAGAGGAAGGGAAGAACATTTGGTGCCGGAGACCGGACTTGAACCGGTACGGGCTGTTAAGCCCGAGGGATTTTAAGTCCCTTGCGTCTGCCTGTTCCGCCACTCCGGCATGGTCCAGGTAACCGCGCTGACTGTACCACTCCGTCTAAAGCGGTGCAAGATTTTTCAAATATTTTTAAAAAACTCACAAGGGAGGCATGATGCTGACAATCTAAAGAAAAATTACTCACAGTCCCAGTAACCCTTCTATCAAAAAAAAGGATGCGAATATTCGCATCCTTTTTTTCTTCATGAGCCCCCGCATAGGGACCACCATGCGCGGTATAGGAGAGCCTAGGACTGATTCACCCGAACAACCATATGGTTGCGTCGATTTTCTTGAAAACAAGCCTCATTGTCATTTTGACAGAACGGGCGTTCTTTCCCATACGAAACAATCTTGATTCGATGGGCTTGGATACCTAAATTGATTAAATAATCACGTGCCGCTTCTGCTCGTTTTTGCCCAAGAACAAGATTGTAGTCTTGGGTTCCCCGCTGATCACAATGACCTTCAATCGTCAAGGCTTTTTCTGGATTCGCATGCAGCCATCGCGCATCTTCTTCAAGATACCGGGCCCCTTCGGGTGAAATGCTCCAACTGTCAAAGGCAAAATAAATATCCTGCACATGACCTTCAGGCCCACCACTTATATTAATCGGGAGAGGTCCCCCACTTTCCCCATCTTTTCCCATGGAATGAGAAGGTTGTTGAGCCTTAGCTTGCACAATACTCATATCAGGATTGACATATTCTGGTCGAGGCCCCCCATTTTCATTTAAATACGCTCGCGCCCAATTTTCCGGGTTCGCCTCCATCGAGGAGGCGCTCCCATGACCAAACCCATCAACCGCTCCATAGTTAGGGCCACTTCCTGGAACACCCTCATAATTTTGTCCGTAGTGCGCGAGTTCACCGCTTCCACTAGGACTTGATGAACCGGTTTTGGAAGGATCGCCATAAAATTCTTGGCTACTGTTTCCTCCACGTAAGTACGCATTGGCCCATGCTTCTGGATCTGGATTACTTGGATTGGCCGACCCGCTCCCAAACCCCGTCACTGCCCCATGGTTAGGACCTGAACCATCAACTCCGCCATATTGCTGGCCATAATTTGCCGCACTACCTGGAACAGAGGAGGTGCCATCCGTCACTGCAGTCGTTCTTCCATCAGAAGACGAACCTTCTACTCCTTGTTGTCCTGGCCGAGGACTAGCATTTCCATTCACCGTTCCTCCAAAAATAGGTGTCCCGTCGGGATTTCGGCCTGTAACTGAGTAGGTATTATCTCCAGACCCACTCATTTCACCTTCAGATGAGGCCATCCCGTCCCCCTCTGAATTTGCCCCATACTTCACGGAATGCCCACTACACCCTGAGGCCATGAATACCCCCAACAGGATAGCAAGAAAAAGCCTATTGTTGTTATGACTCCCGAACATGAGATCCTCCTGGTATAAGGGTTACTGAGTTCATTCGCGGCTTAGTGACTTTCAACACCCTTTGTCGCAATCCTAGACCCTATAGATTGTTCCAATAAATGGATTCTCATCCATCGAATCGATGAAAAAGGCCTACAATGAACTTATCGGCAGCCTTGCCCAATACTTAATGACTCAACACAAAACAACAGAATACATCGAGACATTCTCAATCAACTGTCAACCGATAGAGCTTCCAGCCCCAATTGTTCAAAGGTCCGTTTTTCTATCTATATAGTGAACAGCCTAAAGGTCAAAGCCTAGCCAACTGTCCCACTCTGGATGAAGCATTTTGAATGAGGGTCGGGGAACGATGCCACACTCGATCTTGAGATCAAAATAGAGTCCTATTCCCATTTGAACAGAGTAATGGAGGAAAAGGGAGAAACCCTTCTAAAATCCTAAAAACGACAGTTGCTGTGGTAGAAACGCCGCCCAAGTTTCGACAAGCACAGCACGAACGGTTTTTGGCGCATTCACCAAAATGGTGAAGAGTCCGTTCGCCCTGAGCAGCCTGCGGAGTGGGCGTGTCGAAGGGTTCCGACCCTGCCAACTGCCATTCCCAGGATAATCCCCGCCTTGGAAGGCGGGGATCATTCGTACCCCGGGGAAAATAGACGATACAAAGATGGACCGGGAAGGGTCAGTTAGGGGCGTTTTGTGAAGAGGAATGCAGAACAACCGTTTGATACCATTTCCAAAATTGTGCAACGCCTTCAGGGACGGACGTTTGAGGATCATACTGCAAGAGCTGTCGGGTTTTTGAAATATCGGCAAAGGTATAGGCAATGTCTGCATCTAACATGGGAGTCGAAGTTAACCGTGCCGTCCGTCCCACCAATTTTTCAATGCCTTTCACAAAATCCAATAGCAGAACCGGTTCGCCTCTTCCGAGGTTTAAGATTTCATATCCCAAAGGATGATCAACGGCCGAGACAAGCCCACTGACAATATCTGCGACATAGGTCCAATCCCGATGCATATTGCCATTGTTATAGAGGGGGACATCGCATCCCGTAAAAATATTATCCAAAACTTTATAGGCCATCATATCAGGGCGGCCACGCGGACCATAGACGGTAAAAAATCGAAAGACCGTACAATCCAGCCCGTAGAGATGATGATAGGTATATCCCAGCAATTCACTGGCCCGCTTACTCGCAGCATAGGGAGCTAGCGGACGATCACTCGGATCTTCAGGGACGAACGGCACAGTTTGTGTGTTTCCATACACGGAAGAGGTCGACGCAAAAATAAAGGTGGGTAACTTCTCTGACTTCTTTGATCCAATCCGTCCAACGGCCGCATCAAGCAAAGCGAGAGTCCCCAACACATTCACATCGTAGTATAGTCCAGGATCATCAATGGACACCCGCACACCCGCCATGGCCGCTAAATGAATAATCGCATCAAACTGGTGATCAGAAAAAAGATCGGCGACTAATTCCCTGTCACGGATATCTCCTTTCAAAAACTGGAAGGTGCCAGGCCATTGATCGGCCAAAGCCAGGTCGGTCACTTCTCGAAGATTCGCTTCTTTACGAGAGGGGTCATAATAATCATTTAAATTATCCAACCCGATCACATGATCGCCGCGTTTCACAAGTCGTTCCACCGCGTGACTGCCAATAAAACCGGCAGCGCCTGTCACTAAGATTGTTTTGGCCACACCAGACTCCTTAGAAAATTGAATGAGGATTTCTTCCAACTCACAGCCATTTCTACGCTCCAGCCTTCATTTCGGTCACTCAAAGATAAAGCTTAATCCGGCTCGGCCTTCCTAGTCTCTTGTTGGAAAACCATTGAGAGGGGGGCATTCCGTTGCTAGAATGTCGCATGACAAAAGTTATGGCTGCCAGAACAGTTGAGATTCCTCACACCCGCGAATCCACAGGTATAGGAACAGGAAAGGACTTCGAAGCCGAAGTCATTGTGTTTAATTGTGATTGCCATACCTACCAGGAAGTTATCTCGCTCTTCTGCCAAATCATTCCAGGCATGACTCCACCCAAAGCGTTTGAGTTAGCTTGGCAGATTGATCACCACGGGAGTGCTGTCGTCTTTCAAGGGGATATTAAGCAAGCTGAGGCTATTGGAAACAAACTGGCAATCGGGGGATTACGCATTGAAGTGCGATACTGACCGTCATATCATTTTGCCTTGAGCCCATTGCTTATTTTTTCTTTGCGAGACGAGGCTTCTTCACCGACTCGCCCTTCTTCTGAGTAGTTTTACCACCAATAGACTTGCTCTTAGCGGAGGTAACCTTCTTCATCACCGATTTTTTTGTAGAAGGTGCACTTCCCTTTTTTGTAGATGCCGCCGCCGATGTCTTCACAGCTTGGCTTTTGGCCTTTAACTTTGTTGGCCTGGGAGAAGGCTTGGCTGTACCAGCTTGACTTTTCTTAACTTTGGTATCGGACGGGGATGCCTTTGATGATTTGTCTTTTACTTTTACGACTTTTGAGCCTGATTTCCCTAACGCACTGATCGGCTTTACCACAACAGGGAAGGAAGGCAGCTTCTTCTTCTTCAATTCATCACCAGAAAATACCTTGACTTGGTAGAGTTCAAATAAGAGCTCAACAGACTTTTGATCTCCTTTTCGAGCGAGAGTCAGAAGACGGCGGCGTTGATTCATTTCTTCTTCTTCCGTATGGGAAGTCACTCGCCGTTCCATATGGTTAAACCCTTTCTTTGGTTAAAAGGTCCCCCTTTTTGCCTCAAAATGGATGGGTTGTCATTTTACATGATCAGAATGTTCATTGGCAATATTCCCTAATGAACTTTTCTTGCTGGCCGCCCCTTTCATATTTTTACTAGAGGAATAAGGAATATGAAATTATTCAGGCTACCCCAGAACATCTTTTCAAGGAAAGGCTCAAAAGGCGGGGAAGGTGCCAGATTTCTTCTGGGTCCTCAGCAAAAAAACCAGACAATATCTAGCATATTGAATGAACCGGAAAGGTCATAGGAAGGACAGCCTCCTATAACAGATCTAACGTTGCTCGAGCTTCTTCTGATCCAGGGAATTCTGGACTGAGCCTGAATGCCGCCTCTAACGTTTGTTTTCCCTTCAAGCGATCCCCATTTTTAAAATGCGCCATGCCTAAATGGTACTGCACCACAGGATTTTCAGGAAGCTTTTCGGCGGCTTCCTGTAGTAAGGAGACCGCTTTTAAG
>JAOUNC010000131.1 GCA_029881175.1 Nitrospirota bacterium
AGGCCGACCTGGACGCCTTCTGACTCAATGCGGTCGTCCAGGATCGCGAGCAGATCGGAAATGGCTTGATCTGGCCGATAAGGCTGGGTCGCGAATCCAAATGAGGCCTGGGCTGCTTGTTCCTGTTTGGCCTGTTCGACCAGATCATGCATATATTCTTTAAGAAGACCGATGATTCGTCCAGGCAAACGCATATGGAATGGTAACTGGAAGGCTGTGGTGTTGTGAAGGATGCTGTGGAAGGAAGTCTCTGTTGGATTAAGGGGTTTCGCCAAGGAATGGCTGCTGTGAGCTGTTACTCATCAAAGAGGGTTTCAACATCCATGGCAAACGCGCCAGGAGGGAGGCCAGGCTTCCATTCTCCATACTTTTGGTCTGGACGATGGAAATATTGGTTATTTTGCCGCTTGATCACCCAATCCTCCCCTTCTGCCCATAATTGACGAATTTCTTCTTCCTCCATTTTTATCGGGTTCCTTTATGGGAAGACGGTTGTTTTATGCTCAGGCCTTCTTTTAGCCTTGTTCTTTATGGACATGTTGTTTAAATAAGACGTATGGGAAAATGGTATTATACGTCTTTTTCGTCAAACTGATGTATGAACTGAAGGGGGATCTTTTTTTACAAGAGAATGGCAGGCTGACATTAGCCTATATTGAAGTTGTCTCTGCGGTGAGCTCACCAGGAAAGGGATGATTCGATCGTATTGGCAAGAAACTCTGGATATGATATAGAAGTCAATTTTGTCTGACTTGGCACTCATCAATCTCATATAAACATCCGAAAAGAATCAGATTACCAATGTTACGAATGAAGGGGAAAGTGATGAGACGAGGGTTAGGTCTTCTCTCGATCGGGCTTGTGTGCTGTCTAATGGTTGGCCCCAGTGCTTGGGCTGAAGAATCGGTGCAAACCTTGACCAGTCAGGCGATGGAAGAATGTCAAAAAGGACGACGCGCGAAGGATGCCGATAGTCGGGCTGCACATTTTGATCGTGGGCGAGCTATGGCTGAAAAAGCCGTGTCGTTGGATAGCCAATCAGCTGACGCGCATTTCGCCTTATTCTGTAGCATTGGTGAACGCATGCGGTCCAATGGGGAAGTCTTTTTCTCGGTGTTTGAATATGGACGGATGATGGACGAGCTCGATCAAACCTTGGCGCTCAATCCCGATCATTTGGATGCGTTGTCTGCCAAAGGCACGCTTCTTATTGAGGTGCCTGGATTTCTTGGCGGAGATGATGAAAAAGGTGAGGTGATGTTGCGGCAAGTGATTAAGCGGGAGCCGCAATCGATCAATGCTCGAATGGTTGTCGCCCGTGTCTGCGCAGAACGGGGGGAACATCAAGAAGCCTATGATCTTGCCAAGAGGGCTCTGGAATTAGCCAAAGAACAGAAACGGGATGATCTTCTTCCCGAGGCTGAGAAAACATTTACTGAGATCCAAGCTCAACTCACGGCTCACTAAATCAACGTTCCCCTTCAACCCTTTTGTCCTGTTTTCCCATCCTATCCCCATGGAGTTCCTAGGCTCTTCACAAGATGTCTCGCATTTCCCTTGGACTTCCTGACTATCTGGCGCAGGGTCTTTCCATTCTCTTTGTGGGGATTAACCCTGGGCTTCGCTCATCTGAACTCGGACATCATTATGCGGGACATTCCAATCGGTTTTGGAAATTATTGTTTGACGGTGGTTTGGTCCCCTCTCAATTGTCCTACCTGGATGATCAGCGGTTAATGGACTACGGGTATGGACTCACAAACCTGGTTGCCAAACCGACCACAGGTCTTCGTGATCTAGGACCGCAGGATTTCCTCCAGGGACGGCGGGAACTCATGGCCAAAATACAGAAATATCAACCCGCGCTTGTGGCCGTATTAGGCATGACGGTGGCTCAAGTCTTGTTGTTGCCCGAACCATCTGTTCGTTCTGCTAAACGGGGATCCAGGGAACCTATTCACCCCGGTCTTCAGCCTGAGCGCTTTACGGGTGTTCCCGTCTTTGTGTTGCCCAACCCCAGTGGGCGAAATGCCCATTATTCCTATCAGAGCATGAAGGCCTTATTTTGTGAATTAAAGACCGCTGCTCTACAGGCGGTCGAATCATCAGGCCATTAACCGATCTTGAATATGGAGGGCCCGAGCAGTTAGGTTTGCATGTGAGCTATCCACGGAACGATATGAGTATGTTGCGACCTCAAAAAATGTTTGATGTCTGGACCATTCTCCTTAGCCTTGTTCTTGGGTCCGGTTTGGGACTGTCCACAGCATGTGCTGATGATCAAGTGTCGAACGGCCGTGCGTATGCTATTGAGCAAGCCAAACTTGCCACCGTAGGTATTCTTCAAGCTGATACCCTGAGCACCGAGGAACGTGATTATGGTGTGCCGGTGCAGATTCGAGGATCGGGTATTCATTTAGGGAACGGCGTCATTTTGACCGCACGGCATGCCGTGGAACAATCGCAAGGTGGAAAATCGGTTGTTCCAGACGTGATTTATGTGCTGACGGATGATTTACGAGAGTTGTCGGCGGCTCGTCAGGGAGCGAATGCCTATTTGGATGTTGCCGTGTACAAAATTCAAGGAAACGAGTCCGACTGGCCAGTTTCGAATGTCCGATTTGCAGCGAACGATGTGACGTATGGCGATGGTGTCTTTACCGTGGGCTATCCTATGGGCAGAGGCCCTGCCCTTTCCTTTGGCACCGTGGGAAACCCCAATACCTTTTTGTCCACCGTGCAGAGTCGACTGGTGCAGGTAGACCTTTCTGCCTGCCGGGGCAACTCGGGTGGCGGCCTTCTCAATGATCAAGGGCAATTAGTCGGTCTGGTTCATGCGATTATTCAAACCGAAACCATGCAGACAGAGCGAAGGTGTAGTCGCTTTGGATTTGCCCTCCCTGGTTTATTGGTTGAACGTGTGGTGACGGCAGTGTTGTCAGGGAAGACCCCTGGCTTTTCTGTCCTTGGTATTCACCTGGAAACCATCAAAGAAGGAAATCATTGGGTCCTGGGTGTGGCGAAAGCCACGGGACCCTCTCGTCATGCAGGATTTCGAAAAGGGGATGTATTAGTCGCCATTAATGAACACGCCATCACCACGCCAGCGCAATTAAAAAATTATCTCATTGAGCGGACGGAACCCGGTCAAACCGTTGTTTTACGGGTTCGGCGTGATGATAGCCAACATATGATTTCCGTAAAGTTGGGAAATCGTGATTGCACCATAGGCATCTTCCTCCTCTAAAAGGCCCCTGTTCGGCAGAGTTCCCATCTTCATTCGTGAACCTTTTTCATTTTTTCCTCTCTCTCCTTCGAACAACGAGAAGAGGCTCGCTCCTCCCTTGGGGGGGGCGGTGACGTGCTTGTATTTCATGGATCTTTCGCCGCAGCAATCGGCAAGCTTCATGAAGAGCATTGTGTGCCGGTTAGCCAAAGAGGTTTAAAGAAAGAAAGGGCAGACGAGTGTGGCGAATTATGAGGAACAAAGGAGCGCCCTGTGAATTTCCTTCTCCCCCTTTCTGGCAACAACCAACACGGTTTCCAGTAGTCAGTGAGGTCTCCTTTCCCGTACAGTGCCGAATCTTCTTGGACGTCTAAGGCCGGAATCGGCTGGTGGCTCCAGTGTCGGAAGGGAATCGTTCTGCTACCCATTTTTTAGGGCTTGTATTGTCTGATGAGTATTCCCCTTAATTCGCACATGTATGATGTGATTATTGTTGGTATGGGGCCAGCTGGCGCATCTGCGGCCTACGAGCTGAGCCAACACGGGATATCGGTGCTTGCGTTTGATAAACAACGGCATCCCCGGTACAAAGTTTGTGGGGGTGGGCTGTCGGCTCGTATTGTGAAGATTTTGCCCGCAGATTTTCTTAGCGTTGTAGAAGAAACGGTTCATCGGGTGCAATTTATCTATGGGGATCAGGAATCGTTTCTGATTGATTCCCCGGAGCCCATTGCCTATATGGTGATGCGGCAACATTTTGACCGCTGGTTGGTCGATAAAGCGCGACAAGCCGGGGCAGCGATTCGTGAAGGGGAGACGGTGGTGGCGATTGGAGCCGTGGATCAGGGCGTCGAAGTAGTTACGAAGCAGGAACGGTATCGCAGTCGTCTGGTGATTGGCGCTGATGGGGTCATGAGTGTGGTGGCGCAACACTGTTTCCCGGAACGACGTCTGCGGACGATTCCGGCGTTAGAAAGCGAAGTGCATGGAGAATGTGCGCATGCGTTTCAAGAGACGCCTACGGCCCTTATCAGTTTACAGGCCGCAAAAAAAGGGTATGGTTGGATCTTCCCGAAACAGCAGGGGCTTTCGCTGGGTGTTGGGGAATTTGTCAAAGGCACCACACGCCCGAAACAGAGTTTTCGTGATTTTATTGATCATGAGCCAGCCTTGGCTGGCCTGACTATCCCTTCGCCATTGGGGTACCCCTTGCCGATTGCACAGGCGCAGGCCTATCGAAGCGGACAGACATGGGCCGGCCGGTTAGTGCATGGCCGAGCTCTGTTAGTAGGGGACGCCGGACATTTAGTCGATCCCTTATTGGGTGAAGGGATTTATTATGCCGTCCGCTCCGGGCAATTAGCCGCGCAAAGCATTCTACAGACGCTAGGCCAACCGGATCTGCATCCGTTGAGTGAATATGAAATGTTGGTGGCCAGTGAATTCGGTCCAGAATTTCGAGTGGCCGGAAGATTAGGCTCAATAATTTATGGACTACCCCGGTCAATACATCGTTGGGCTGGTCACCGGTTCCCGGAGGCGTATCAACGAGTGTTGCATCGATATTGTGCTCTGTTGCAAGGGAAGGAAACCTACCAAAGTCTGTGGAATCGAATGCTGTACCGACTCCATTGGCCATTGGCAGAGAAACCTGGAGCGTAACATGAGGGGGAAGACTCAGGTTTGGGAAACCGATTCAGGTGAGGGGATGTTCGTTTTCAAGGGGGGAGTAGGTCTGTAAACCATCCATGAGGGCATGAATGGCGTAGCCCCAGGTTCCACGGACAATATGATGTTCTTGTCCGGAGGCTACGATCATGACGGTGAGGCTCCAGCCTTGGAGCTGATGATGGTGAAATTGCGTGGGTTGAATTTCTAGCACGATTTCTAGATCCAGCGTATGATTAAGAATATCGCTGACATCTTGAAGTAGGACATCCATTTGTTGCTGCAGCGAGATGACAAGATCTGATAGAAACTCTTTTGTGTTGTGTGATATCTCCGCAAAGCAGAGGCTCACGAAGGAGACTAAAATGACGGGACGATGAGAGTCAGGCCCTTCAGCATAACTTTGATCGGCGGCCAAGCTCATAAAAGGGGACTGAGCCTTATTCACTTGCCTTAAAAGTTCTTGCGTTTCCGGCCAACCGACACAAGGAGGGAGAACCGGAATCATGTCGGGATGTGCTTTGAGGTCAATGAAGCGAGCTTCCAGGGAGCCATCGGTGATAGCGGGGCCATATGGGACATGAAAACATGTGGAGCCCTCAGACAAAAGAATACCCATAATCTTGACTCAGTAAGGAAAGGAGTTGGCCCTCTATTGTACTGGAAGCGTCCTCACAAAAGGGAAGGGGGAATGGAAAGTTTTTTTTCATCAATTTCTCTTGAGGGCTGGTACAGAGGGAGGCGTCTGTTATGTCTGCGTTAATCTATGCACAAAAAATACAAAAGTCCTTCGGGGCGAAACGGTTATTTCACGGAGTCAGCTTGGGAATCGGTGAAAATGACCGAGTGGGGGTCATTGGCCCTAATGGGTCAGGGAAGTCGACGTTGTTGAAGGTGTTAGCGGGGTTGGAGTCACCAGATGAAGGAACCGTGACTCGACGTCAACGTTTGCGCGTGGCGTATGTCGCTCAAGATACGCCATTTTTACCAGATGTCACGATTGGCGATATTTTGCATGAATCCGCCAGTCAAGCTGGATTACCCAAGGGGGAGGCCGAGATTCGAGTCTATGAGGTTATCGGGAGGGTGGGGTTCTCCGATGTCTCTCAGCGGGTGGATGTGCTATCCGGTGGATGGAGGAAACGGTTGGCTATTGCCTGCGCCATCGTTCAAGACCCCGATGTGATGTTGCTTGATGAACCGACCAACCATATGGATGCGGAGGGACTTCTGTGGTTGGAACAAGTCCTGCTGCAGGCTTCCTGGGCGTGGGTGTTGGTGAGTCATGATCGGTGGTTTTTAGAGCAAACCACCAACAAGATGGCTGAATTGAATAGTCGATATGAAGATGGAATCTTGGTCTTCCCGGGGACCTACACCAGTTTCCTTGAAAAGCGGGAAGCCTTTCAGCATTCCCAGGAACAACAAGCGCAGGCCTTAGCAGGCAAGGTGCGACGGGAGGAGGCTTGGCTTCGGCAAGGGGCGAAGGCGCGGACCACGAAAGCAAAATATCGTGTGGAGAGCGCTCAGGCGTTGCAGGTGGAGCTGGCGGAAACTTCTACTCGGTTACGTCAGCAGGACGTGGGTATAGACTTCGTCGCATCTGGTCGAAAAACCAAGCAGTTGATTGAAGTGGTCGGTCTGAGCAAATCATTTGGTTCTCGCAGAGTCATCCACAATCTGGATCTGATGATCTCTCCTGGCAAAGCGATCGGTATTGTGGGACATAATGGTTCCGGGAAATCCACGCTCCTGAAAATCCTGGCGAAAGAATTGGAAGCTGATGAAGGAATGGTCAAGTATGCGGACAATTTGCAAATGGTCTACTTTGATCAGCAGCGTGAGCATTTGGACCCCAAGATGACCTTGCGCCGCACGTTGTCAGATACGGGACATACTGTGACGTATCGAGGGCAGACCATTCATTTGGTGGGATGGGCCAAACGGTTTTGCTTTCAGCCGGAACAACTGGATCTTCCGGTTGAACGGTTATCGGGCGGGGAACAAGCTCGTGCGGTGATGGCCCGGTTCATGCTCCAGCCAGCTGATGTCCTGATCGTGGATGAGCCGACAAACGATCTCGATATTCCAACGAGAGAGATCCTGGAGGAGAGCTTTAAGGAATTTTCAGGTGCCTTGATCTTGGTGACGCATGATCGTTTTATGTTGGAAAAAGTGTGTAAGGAGTTTGTGGGTTTGGATGGGCATGGAGCTCATGGGCATTTTGCGAGCTATGGACAATGGGAATCCTGGCTCAATCGTCAACAACAGGGAGGCAATCAGGAGCCGAATGGCTCCCGAACGTCCAAGGGCGCGTCGTCAGGTGCCAAGCCGAAAAAACTTTCGTATAAGGAACAGCACGAATTTGATCAAATGGAAGAACGAATTCACCAGGCTGAGGCGGTTTGTGAGGCCTGTCGTGTGAAGGCGGAAGACCCCTCGGTGGTTACAGATCACCTTCGACTTCAAGAAGCCTATGGCGCATTGAAAGAAGCCGAGCGAAAGGTTGAGAAGCTGTATGCCAGGTGGGCTGAATTGGAGGCGAAACGCCTAGCGCATGCTGGCGTGTAAGAAAATGCCTCAGGCTGTACTCTTGATCTCCTGGGGGCCGTGTTGTCAGTTTGATACAGAGAGGTGATATGGTAACAAGAGGTCCATCTGTTGCAGCAAGCACAGGCTCCTACGACAGTTCAGCGCAGAAAGACCGCATGGAATGC
>JAOUNC010000132.1 GCA_029881175.1 Nitrospirota bacterium
CCCACTCGCGTCCGGTGGCGAATTCTCTTTCTCTTACTGCTGATTAGCATTATCACCTACATCGACCGGGTGAACATCTCGGTAACGGCCCGTCACATGATACCCTCATTGGGACTCACCGATGTCCAAATGGGGTGGATCTTTTCGGCCTTCGTGTTTGGCTACGCACTCTTTCAAGTGCCAGGGGGATGGATGGGGGACCGATGGGGACCACGTCGCGTATTGACGTTTGCGGTCATCTGGTGGTCCATTTTCACTGCCCTCACTGCGCTCGCGCCCACTCTCCCCCTGGCCAATCTTATCGGCATCATGGGTTCACTGATGGTGGTGCGATTCCTTATTGGCATTGGTGAAGCCGCCGCTCTGCCCAACTTCAACCGATCGGTTGCCAACTGGCATCCGCCACACGAACGAGGGTTAGGCATTGGCATCACCATCGGAGGAATCGGCGTGGGCTCGGCCCTCACGCCACCCATCACGGCCTGGATCATGGTGAATTATGGCTGGCAAACCGCCTTCTATGTCGCAGGCGGATTGGGCATTGGCATCGCGCTCTTGTGGTATTGGTACGCAACCGATCATCCCCGGCAACATCCACACGTCAACGAAGCCGAAGCCGCCATCATTGAAGGACAATCTTTTGATCCCCAAATTTCTTCTCTCCCCTCGAGGCGAATGGGTCGGGATGAGGGGGGAACGCACCAACCAGCCACCGTCCCCTGGAAAGCCATCCTCACCACACCCACCGTCTGGTGGCTCGTTATCAGTTACACCTGCCTGGGATACGTGGCCTACATCTATATGTCATGGTTCTATTTGTATCTCGTGAATGTTAGAGGTTTCGCCATCCTTCAAGGGGCCTTCTTTGCCTCTGCCCCCTTCATCGCCATGACGATCTTTTGCCCATTGGGCGGTTGGGTCACCGACCGATTGGCTGAAAAATACGGCATTAATTGGGGGCGAGCCAGCGTGGGCGGAACGGGGATGATCCTCGCGGCATTGTGCATCATCATCGGCGCCAACGTCGAAGCACCTTATATCGCCATTGGATTCTTATCGTTGGGAGCCGGTTGGCTCTATTTCACCGTCGGCCCGTTTTGGTCCTCCACCACCGATTTATCCAAACCCTACGCCGGCACGCTCTCCGGCTTGATGAACACCGGAGCGAATTTAGGCGGCACACTTTCGCCCACACTCACACCCTGGCTCGCAGACTCCTACGGCTGGCCCGTCGCCCTGGGTCTCGCCGCCGGCATTGCATGTATTGGTGGAATCTGTTGGCTTGGGATTCATCCCGGAAAGCCAATCGACCTCGTGCAAAAAAGCTAATGAAATCCTTGCGCCCTTCAGCTGAACGGCTTCTACCTTGAGTTAATTGAGATGGGTGCTATAAGATAAACGTATGAAAATATTTCTGAGCTATGCTTCACCGGATCAAGCGTCGGCCCAAATGTTGGCCAAAAAGCTAGAAGCGAAAGGCCACCAGGTATGGGACCCGGAACGTGATCTTGTGTCTGGCAGTGATTGGGCATCGACTCTTATGAAGCAAATGAAATCTGCTGAAGCGATGGTGGTGTTGCTATCACCAGAGGCAGTTGATTCTCGTTGGGTTTCACAGGAGATTGAATTTGCCCTGGGAGCGAAACGATTACAAAATAGGCTCATCCCCGTTCTTGTACGTCCTACCAGGAACATCCCTTGGATCCTTCGTGAATTGCAACTCATCAAGCTGGGGGATAATCCAGAGAAGGTCGCCGAAGAAATTCTAGAACGGCTTCATCATTCTCAACATGGCTCCCAAGCGACCAAATAAAAAGCCGAAAGAGGCTTTTCTCTCGCATTCATCAAAAAATCTTGTCTTTTCTAGTCGGCTGGCAAAGAACCTCACGAACGCCAACGTCAACACATTTTATAGCAAAAAAAACATCGTAGGGGCCCAAGAATGGCACGACGAAATCGGTGAGGCACTCAAACGTTGCGATTGGTTCCTGCTCGTGTTATCACCACAAGCCGTCAATTCTAAATGGGTCAAGCATGAACTCATTTATGCCCTCCAACAAAATCGTTATAGAGGACGCATTGTTCCTATTCTGTATAAATCCTGCGACATCAATAAATTGTCTTGGACACTTTCAGGATTTCAACACATCGATTTTCGAAAGGGCTTTGACAAGGGAATCCAGGCGTTACTGAGCCTATGGAAAATCAAATATGTATCAAATCCAAGTCAAAAGAAGTCTAAAGGCAAATAGCCATTCCTGGGCAAAAGCTACCAAATAGAGACCCACAAATACTCGAAAGCCAGACATCACCATCATAAGTTCACAAACTCCTGGAAAGACCGCAGTAGTGCTTGAAGTCACGAATATTTCCTCCCACGGAATTTGGTTATTCAGGAGTGGGGAAAAATTTTTCCTTTCCTATCAGGACTTCCCCTGGTTCAAGGAAGCTCCGGTTGGAAAAATCCTTCATGTCGAAGAACCCACGCCAGGGCATTACTCTATTAGCCGGATTTGGATATAGATTTGGGAATAGAGACCATTAAGCATCCTGAACGATATCAACTCAAAGCAAAAACACAGCCATAAGGGGAGGGTTGAATAATTATTTTTTTGAAGGGCAAATAGGCCCACAGACACGTTGGGTGTCTGAGGCATCTGGGCTGTTCAAAAACGTTCGTCAAGCAAGGCCGCAGCCATTTTTGCGCGCGGAGCGTACTTCCAGTACGTGAGCACGGAAAACTGGTGAGAACGCCGCTGACGGCTTTTTTCAACAGCCCCATAAGGCTTTTTCTCCGTGATAGACTATGCCACAAAATTCTAGATAAATTGAAAGGCACGCTTACTCCCACCCGGCCCTCGGCAACTGTCCAATGCCTTCAAAATTATTCCAACAACCTCGTTTCATGGTAAGCTGAGCTGCTGTCCTTGAGCACACAAAATGTTCTCAGGAACAGATTGGTGTACCTAAGGCGATCATAGACGAAAAAACAGTCAATCTTAGAGAGAAAGGAGGGATACCATGGGAGATAAAGGCGGGAAAAAAGACAAAGACAAAGCGCAAAAACAAAAAGCCGACCAACAGAAAAAAAAGGACAAAAAGAAATAACTGAGTCGCTTTCTTCGATGGAAGTGGTGGGCTTCGCCTAGGCGAAGCCCACCACTTCCAAGGCACGCCAACCCCTGTTAGGTGATCATCAGAGAAATCCTGAAAACCAAGCTTTCGCCAAAATTTCATGCCGATTATACGAACATGGAATCATGTACTACACACCTTATGCTTATCAGTCGAGTAATTGTTAACACAGATGAATACACACGAAATACTTAAAGAGTTCGCAAAACGATTCGTGAAAAAAATTTCCGGGATAGATTTCGACATGAAGCCAAAAAGAAGCCACGTGACCTCCGTACTCGAATATGTCACGGAATTGAAAAAGCCTTCAACTCAAAGTACGCTGGAAGTTCTATTACCTACCAACCTGAAGACAAATGCTTGGTTCTACCAGACAATAAAATTGAAGAAACAACTTGGGCGCTAGCCGAAAAACAGATGGGGTTGGGTGATAGCCTACTCATAATTGATGCCACGGGAAGAAAATTTTATGCAGAAACAGAGGCTGAGTCGCATATCCCTTCAAAAATTTACGGTGGCCATAGCTAACATGTCCTAGGGTAGATGCAATAAGGCGTCGATGCGTTTTCTGTATAATGTGAAAGGGTTCCACAACCTAAGAGTTCAATGGCCTGTGGGTAGTCTTTCCCACGGCCCGGACCAACCAGTTCTCCCCCATATTCTGAGGCAACCAGGGTTCACTTTTTCGAAAGCCAGCCATCTTTTGGCGTTTTTTCATGATTATTTTTAAAAAAGCTTTTGATGCCGTTTAAAATGCACAATAGGATGTCGTATGCAGCGCTATAAGATTCTTCATCGAACGTATTATAATTTTTCGGGTGCGGTGACGCTCGGGCCACATTACTTGCGCCTGCGTCCGAGGGAAGACTATGACCTGCACATTGAATCTTCAACACTCACCATCACCCCGCCAGCAACCCTGCTGTGGCATCGTGACGTGGAAGGCAATTCGGTGGCCACAGCCACATTCACTGAGCCGGCCAACCAGCTGGCGATTGAGAGCGAAGTGATCATTCAGCAATTCAACGAGACTCCACTCGATTTTCTTGTCGCCGACTACGCAGTCGCTTACCCATTTGCGTATCAACCCGATGACCGGATCATGTTGTTACCCCATATGGCCTTCCCGGAAGAGAAGACGAAAACGCAACTCACCAAATGGATTAAAAGTTTCTGGCAACCAGAAGAGCCCATTCAAACATACACTCTCCTGCAACGCCTGGCCTCCCACATCAACCAGACGCTGTCGTATAAAATACGGGAAGAACCAGGCGTACAAACTGTGTCACAAACATTGGAGTATGGCACCGGCTCCTGCCGTGACTTTGCGTTGCTCTTTATGGAAACCGCACGGTGCTTAGGGCTGGCCTCGCGCTTTGTGAGCGGATATCTCCACGCCCCCCCATCAGCCACAGATTATGGCGCCACTCATGCCTGGGCCGAAGTATACCTGCCAGGCGCGGGCTGGAAAGGGTTCGATCCCACGGTAGGCGCCATAGCCGGGCCTGATCATTTTGCGGTGGCCGTGGCGAGATTGCCCGAATCCGTACCGCCGGTAGAGGGAACCTTTGTCGGTCCTCCAGGATCGACGCTTCATGTCGGCGTCTGGGTGACCGAGTGCGAGTGATTCGAGCGGCTCCGGTTCTTATGAAACAAGATTGCTCCTTCTTTTTTCCCAATCCAGACAGCCGTTTAAAAAATCCAAAGAAAGCGGTTATTTCCCACTCCTAAACTATAAAGGTCAATCATGCCAATTTGGGTTGATGCGGACGCTTGTCCGAAGGTGATTAAAGAAATTTTATTTCGTGCGGCGTGGCGGACGGCCGTGCAAGTCACGCTTGTCGCGAATCGACTGTTGCATGTTCCGTCTTCTCCCTATATTTCTGCTTTCCAAGTGGCTGATGGCTTCGATGTGGCTGATGCTGAAATCGTCAAAAGAATAGAAGTCGGTGACTTAGTGATTACCGCCGACATTCCCCTGGCCGCTGAGGTCATCGCGAAGGGTGGGCATGCGCTTGATCCCCGGGGCGAGATGCATTCGGCTGATACGATTCAAGCCAAGCTGACGATGCGAGATTTCATGGAAACCCTCCGGGCCAGTGGTATTGAAACCGGTGGACCCTCTGCGTTAAGCCAACGAGATCGGCAATTATTTGCCAAGCACCTTGACCACTATTTAACTGTTCTGATCAAACAAAAGAATGCGAAGGAATAGAGTCTTGGAATTACAATTGAAAAACGCGCTCTGCCGGAAAGGTTCATTGACAACTCGTTTGTCTGCATAGAACAAATGTGCGTCGTGAAGGAAAAATTGAGAAAACCCAATGCATCTCTTGTGCCGAGAATATGGGAGCGTGATTCAACAGCATGAAATTCCGTCGAGCAAGAAGGATTCTCCAATCCCTATGGGGTCTGGTCCTTCTAATGTCTTTCACTCCCGCGTTAGTCAATGCTGAAGAGTTACATCCGCGTGAAAGGGTAGATGGAGTACTCAACCAATGGAAAGCGTTTCAAAGCAATATGAATGATCGTGGGATCCTTATGGAAACCACCAATACGGTGGATGTCCTCTCCAATGTCTCCGGAGGCATTGATCAAAAAACCGCTGCCGTCGGTGATCTGGATCTTCTGCTCACAGTCGATATGAAAAAATTGGTTCCCGCTTTGAAGAGTGGCACGTTATTCGTGTACGGCTTGGGTACGTATGGAGACGATCCAAGCAAACATGTCGGAGACATTCAGGCAGTGAGCAACATTGCGGCACCGAATACCTGGAAGTTGTTTGAAGCCTGGTACCAACAAAACCTGTCAGAACGCTTTTCACTGCTAGCCGGCCTGTATGATGTGACTTCCGAGTTTGATGTCATGATGTCCTCATCTGAACTTTTTGTGAATAGCTCTTTCGGGACCGGAGCGGAACTCGCGGCCAGTGGGAAAAACGGCCCGTCCACCTTTCCTGCGACCTCTTTGGGGATCAGAGGACAAGCCATCGTGACTGATAGCCTGATGGTTCGCGCGGTGCTCACCGATGGAGTTCCGGGTGATCCCGACAATCCTCACGGTACTCACATACAGTTGAGTCAAGACGATGGCCTTTTCAGTGCCATGGAATTCGCCTATTACAAATTCAGAGAAGGGGATATCGTCGCGGGAAAACCTCGTCGACTGACTTTTCGTCGAATAGGAAGATCTGCTCCGCTCGAATATGAAGCGAAGGCAGCTATCGGATTCTGGGGGTATACGACCACGCTGGATCATCTCAGTAAAGTCAAGAGTTCCGGAGACCCAAGCAAGCAACATGGCACATACGGCATGTATGGGCTCGCGGAATATGATGTGTATCATGAAAAGGGAGACAACGATCAGGAATTGACCCTCTTTGTTCGAGCCGGGATGGCTGATCCCAAGGTAAACCGCTTTTCCCAGTATTACGGCGGGGGTCTGGTCTATACTGGGTTATTTCCCGGTCGAAATTTTGACCAAACAGGAATGGGTGCCGCAGCGGCTGTGAACGGCAAGTATTATAAGCGATCTCAACGGCAGGCAGGACAATCGGTCAATAATGCTGAGATTACCGTGGAAGTCACGCATTCCATCTATGTGAACTCCAATCTCTTTATTCAACCGGATGTGCAATATGTCCTGAATCCCGGCACGGTTCCTGGCAGGAAAAATGCTTTCGTGTTAGGTGTCCGGCTTGAGTTCAATTTCAATTGGTTCAACCCTTCTAGGGTCTCGTGATGGGGGGAGAAGGACAGTGGGCATACATAAACCAGGCGTCGTCCATGAAAACGGTTCCGGTCAAGTGGAATGCATTAAAGGGGATTCCAACCCTCTTATATGAGGACGCAACGAATTGGTGAGGCTCTCCGAGCCAGCATGACCCAGACGGGTGGACCGTCTGCGCTGAGCCAACGGGATCGCCAATTATTTGCCAAACACCTCGATCATTATTTAACGTCCCTCATCAAACAAAAGTAAAGAGATGGAAGAGAGCCATGGGGACTTTTGACTTTTTTGGCACAGCCGACGTACAAGAGTACGACATCATCCGAATTATCTAAAAGGAGTGTTTATGCAATGTCCGTGTGAAAGTGGAAAAACCTTCAAGAAATGCTGTGAGCCGTTCATTAGCGGAGCGAAGCAAGCTGAGACCGCCGAGCAACTCATGCGAGCCAGGTACACGGCCTATACACAAGTAGAAATGGACTTTATCGAGAAGACGCACGACCCCAAGACTAGAGCTGAAACGGATATGGAGGCCAACCGAAAATGGGCCCAATCCACCAAGTGGACCGGATTAGAGATCATCGACACGCAGCAGGGTGGCCCTGATGATGAGGTCGGCACCGTGACGTTTAAAGCGACATTTGAGACCGACGAAGGCCTTCAAGATCACCAGGAGCTGAGTCTCTTC
>JAOUNC010000133.1 GCA_029881175.1 Nitrospirota bacterium
GATCAAATCGTCGCTCGCCCTTCAAAACGGGCAGCACACCACCGCCCTCGCTGTTCAACGGGCCTTTCTCCACGCCGCACATAGTTTCTATAGGACACGAGAGTTATCCCCGATTACCAAAGAAGTTCTCATTCGCTGGGAATCCGTCCTCAATCAATTGGAGCAAGATCCGGCAACGCTGGAACGAGAAATTGATTGGGTCGCAAAACGCAGGCTGATTGAGACCTATATGGATCGGAAGCGCTGCTCGTGGCAAGACTCGCGCGTTGCCATGATGGACTTACAATATCACGATGTGCGTCCTGCCAAGGGCTTGTATTACACGTTAGAACGAACGGGGAAGATTGAACGGCTGACGCATGAGGAAGAAATCCAACGCGCAGGTCACACGGCTCCAGCCCATACCCGTGCGTTTTTTCGTGGGGCCTGTCTCCAGCGATTCCCCCAACAGGTCTACGGCATGAGTTGGACATCAGTCCTGCTAGAATCAGGTGACCGCACAATTACCCGCATCCCCCTCATGGATCCATATCGGGGCACGCAATCACTCACGCAAGAATTATTGCAGGACATTGGCTCAGTAGATCAGCTATTATCCCGTCTTGCCCGATAACCCTGGCTCTTTCAATAACACGGCAACGTAACCACAAGCCAAGATGAATCCTGACCACATGCCATTCCCAAACTTCTCTTCTGATCCCTGTTCAAGCTTTTATCAATTTCTGACAACACAGCGACCAGAACTTTTGCCCATGGCTCGATGGGGAGCGCTCCCTCCTCAACAAGGCACACACGAACTCTCGGCTTCAACCCAATTTCCATCCTGGCCCCATGGCACCACCGTTCTCGCGTTCACTTACCAAAACGGCGTCTTAATCGCCGGAGATCGTCGTGCAACCGAAGGGTTTCAAATTGCGTCCATTCGCATGGACAAAGTCTTTCAAACCGATGCGTTCTCAGCGATGGCCATTGCTGGGGCTGCCGGACCTTGTGTGGAAATGGCCAAGCTCTTTCGAATCGAACTAGAACATTATGAAAAACTTGACGGGAAACCCCTCACATGTGAAGGCAAAGCCAATAGGCTGGGAGACATGGTCAAAGCCAATTTCCCCTTGGTCCTCCAAGGACTCGTGGTCATTCCCCTTTTTGTCGGATACGATCAGAAACGGAAAATCGGCCGCCTGTTTAAATATGACATTACCGGTGGCCGGTATGAGGATGCCGAATTTCATGCAGTGGGCTCTGGAGGAAAAGATGCGAGAATGACATTGAAAGAACATTTCCGCAAACAGTTACCGGAAGATCACGCCATCCATCTCGCCATTCGAGCGTTAATCAATGCGGCAGAAGAAGATGTGGGAACCGGAGGGCCGGACTTGTTCCGCCGAATTTTCCCCACCGTTAAATTAGTCGACCCTGCTGGGGTTCGCGATGTCGAAGACACGCAACTCGCGTCAGTCTGCCAAGCTCTCATTCCGCAACAACGGGAATCCTAAACCATGCCCATGCCCTTCTACGTCTCCCCCGAGCAAATGATGCAAGACCGGGCGGAATATGCCAAAAAAGGCATCGCCAAAGGTCGATCAATCATCGCCATGGAATATGACCAGGGTGTGTTGCTCGTCGCGGACAATCCCAGTACATCGCTCTTTAAAATTTCAGAGGTCTATGATTGCATAGCGCTGTCTGGAGCCGGCCGATACAGCGAGTTCGAAAACCTGAGGAAAGCCGGCATCCAGCATGCCGATGTGAAAGGCATGATGTACAGCCGGGAAGATGTGACGGCGCGCTCATTAGCCAATGGCTATTCGCAAATTTTAGGCACCATCTTTAGCCAGGAAATGAAGCCCTACGAGGTCGAACTTCTTCTGGCGCAAGTTGGCGAAACCCCAGAAGGCAATGAACTCTATCGCATCACCTTTGATGGCAGCATTATCGATGAACACAACTTCGCCGCCATTGGTGGACGATCCGAGCCCATCTTGACCTTTCTCCGCAAGGAAATCTCCGTCACCTGCCCTTCCCTCAAAACCGCCTTACATCTTTGCCAACAAGCATTTGAAAAAAGTGCCGATCCTCGATCAGGACTAGACGGGCTAGAAGTCGCCCTGTTAGACCGAACACGCTCCGGTCGGAAATTTCGCCGTGTAGACACCTCACAAGCCTCTGAACTGCTTTCCTAAGGTCTTCGCGTTCCTTCTGCCTGGCTTCCCCTCCCTCTCAGGTTGAACATTCCTAAACAGGGGTGTATTCTGACTCAAAGGCTGGTCACAGACCCCGCAGTTCCCCAAACCGTACTCGGATGACGAGTCAGAAGGCGGACATGATCAAGCGAATTGTTGGCCTCGAATGCGAATACGGGCTCACGTTTTCTCCAACTGGACGTGTCTATCTTCCTGTTGAAAAAATCCTCGGATACATCTTTGAAGGGCTCATCCCCAATAGCTGGCCCTCAAACGCCTTCCTCACCAACGGCGCACGGTTTTACCAAGATACGGGCTGCCATCCTGAATATTCGACACCCGAATGCGACGATCTCATTGACTTAGTCATTCATGACAAAGCGGGTGAACGGATTCTGGAAAGTTGCCTGCCAATTGCCGAAGAACGTTTACGGGAAGAGGGACTGTCCGGGGACATCTTTATCTTTAAAAACAATACCGATTCACTCGGCAACACCTACGGTTCGCATGAAAATTTTCTCATGCGGCGCGATGTCGACTTCTGGAAAGTCAGCGAACAACTCATTCCGTTTTTCGTCACACGCCAAATTTATTCGGGCGCCGGGAAAATTCTCAAAGTTTCAGGAAAATCGCAATTTTTCATTTCTCAACGGGCGCAACATATTCACGAAAAAACCTCCTCATCCACCACCTCGTCCCGCAGTATCATCAACACCCGCGACGAACCCCATTCCGATGCCGAGAAATTCCGCCGTCTGCATATCATCCTTGGCGATTCCAATATGTCGGAATTCTCCACGTATTTAAAAGTGGGCACTGCCATGATCGTGTTGTCCATGATTGAAGACGGATACAGCATTCCCAACATCGAACTAGAAGAGCCTGTCAAAGCCATCCGGGATATTTCCCGTGATCCGACCTTAACCAAAACCGTCAGACTCGAAAACGGACGAGAACTCACCGCTCTGGACATTCAACAGATATTTTGGGAACGGGCGGGAGATTATCTCCACGCACAACCCCCTCATAAAATATTTGCCGAAATTCATGAAGAATGGGGACGGGTCTTGCGCACGCTGGCGCATTCTCCTATGCAATTGGCCAGAGAAATCGACTGGATTACCAAAAAATGGCTCATGGAGAATTATATGGCCAACAAGTCATGCGGATGGGACGACCCACGATTGAGTATGATGGACCTCCAGTACCATGACATCAATCGAAAACGAGGGCTCTTTTATCTCCTCGCCGAGCGACAGGGCATTCGAAAGCTTGTGGATGAGGATGCGATTGAACAAGCCAAAACAACCCCCCCACAAACCACACGCGCCAAAGTTCGCGGAGACTTCATCCGATTTGCCCGAGCCAAAAATCGGTCGTATACTGTGGATTGGACCTATCTCAAACTCAACGGATATTGGGAGGAAACGATCCTCTGCATGGATCCCTTCTGTCCGTTTAACGCCAGGGTTGACGAATTATTAAGCCAAGTCCCCCACAACCGCCTCTATCCATGAGGATTCGGCCAATTCAAACACCAACCACATCAACTCGTTTCACCAGGCAATCGCTGCTGATCCTCTGTTTCCTGATTATGAGTATATTCCCCATCCAGGTTGTCCCAAGCGCGGAACATCATCATTCGGAAAAAGATGCCCAATTCAGGGGCAAACAAGGTGAAGTACTGTGGATCGAAGTTCCTGTGAACAATCCACAGGCTCAGGTTAGCGGCACCCTCTTTAAACGCCATATCCCCTTTTTCCCTCTTACCGATACCCGCTTTGCAGCCATCGTCGGCCTCGACATGCAAGATCCGCCAGGCGTGCAAAACATGAGCATCACTATACAGACCACGGAAAAGACGGATCACCTGACTTACGCCGTCAACATCGTCAAAGAAGACTATGCGGTCCAACACCTCACATTACCCAAAAATAAGGTAGATCTCGATGCCAAGACCTTAAAGCGTGTCCGGCTCGAACAACAAGAAATGTCCAAGGCGTTCCTTCACATCGGCACACAACCCTTATGGACAAGCGCCTTCCTTGAGCCAATCCAAGGAACCGTCACCGGACGATTTGGCAGTCGTCGCGTCATCAATGGACAAACCAAACGCCCACATTCGGGAGAAGACATCGCCGCCCCACAGGGAACGCCGGTGCATGCCATGAACACGGGCACCGTTGCGGCCACGATGGACCATTTCTTTTCAGGCAAAGGAGTCGTCATCGATCACGGACTTGGATTGTTTTCCATGTATTTTCATTTATCCGCCATAGACGTTCAGACTGGCCAAGCCGTCAATAAAGGAGAACCTGTGGGGAAAGTCGGTGCCACAGGAAGGGCCACCGGCCCTCATCTGCATTGGGGCATTCGCCTCAACGGGGCCCGCGTCAATCCCTACGCACTCACAGCCCTCCCTCTCGATATGAAGGGGAGACCGTAAGCCTGCTTCACGGGTCACTCTTGAGCCACCATGCAGTATCTCTGTGTCTTTTGCGGATCCAGCTCCGGAATCCATCAAGAATATTCGATGATCGCCCAACAGTTAGGACACATTCTCGTCAGGCATGGATTCGGCTTAGTCTATGGAGGCGGGAATATTGGATTAATGGGAATCTTGGCCTCAACGGTCCTTGAGGCAGGAGGGAAAGTCATCGGCATTATCCCAAGGCAACTCGCGGACAAAGAACTTTTGCATACCCAACTCACCACCACTCATATCGTCGAGACCATGCACGAACGCAAAGCCCTAATGGCCGAGCTATCTTCTGGATTTATCACCTTACCTGGTGGATTTGGGACGCTGGAGGAATGCTGCGAAATGCTCACGTGGGCCCAACTCGCTATCCATGAAAAACCTTGCGGCATCTTAAATGGTTTGGGGTTTTTTGATGGCCTCCTGGGTTTCCTTGACCATCAAGTCAATCAGGGATTTGTCACCCCTTACAATCGAGCACTTCTTTTAGAAGCAACCGATCCCGAAACATTACTCGCGCTGATGAAACCGCAGCTCAACCTCCGACCAGCACCACGGGCTGAGTTAGGCTAATAAGCCGCAGGTCGTGAGAGTGGGCGATTCGTCAACGATTCCATTGCACGAAGATTATCAAAGGCAAATGCCCCATCACCCATCGCCACTAATCCAAACTGCCCCCTGTCAAAAGATTGGTCATACACATCAATCAACAGATGGTGATCAAAAGAAATTTCGGTAAACTCCTTACTTACAATCGTTTGACGTTGAATACGAAGAAAATGCCATTCAGACGGCTCTAGGATGAGCGCTTCACGAGCCAATTCCGTCTCGTGCCCATCTTTCACCACATAGGCCACCACTTCATTCGTTTTGGGTTCAACCACAACCGCATAAAAATTTTTGGCGTCTTGCACACCATACGCTAATCCCGCTTTGCCGGAAGGAGTTCCCAATCGCATCTTCATGCGAACCGAAAAATCAAAATATTGAGCTGTCTTCCCTTCCACCATCAACAACTGGTAACACGCGGCTTCCCCACACGTCAGCTCTTGCTCAACGAGATTAGGCCGACTGGGCGTCGCATCACCCTCGTTGACCATCCACCATCCCTCCCCAGATGCAGCGCTCTCTAAGAGAACAAACCCTTCAGGAATCGCGTGAAGGGCTGACGAATCAAACTGCCATTCTTCAAATAAAGGCGGAGTCGTTTTAAGCACTGGCTTGGGAAGTTCTTGAGGCTGATCGTCGGCAAAGGCCACAAGAGGAAAACCAAAAAGACACAATCCAAGAACAAACCCGAACCATGGACGCCCACGAAACAACTGAAGTTCCCCACACATCCCATCCTGTTGCAATCTATAGGTTCGACTACTGTTATTCTGATCTTGGCTCAGCCTACCTAATGTCATAAAATTCCCACCCCATTAAGATTTTCAATAAAAAGCCAAGGCGCTCAAAAGAAAGAAATAATACGCATTCTCTTCTAACCTCGACCACCCCCTTTGTCGAGACAACAGCATCTAAAAAATTCAGCAAACACCTCTGGTCTCTTAGGGTAAACCTTGTGTGGGGGTGAGAGCAAATTGATCATGAATTGCCCTCCCTCGGGTGCCTTTGGTAGCGTAAATCATGCAAAAAGCTGCGAGACAACCCTGTTTAGTGTCTTTAATAATATTGGTGTTGTTCCTGTGCGTCCTAGAACAAAGTCGTGGTCAATCGACAATCCGAGAAACTGATCCTGTCTTCGTAGAAGATACAGCCCTCAAAGAACTCATTCCCTCCGAATCCGTGATTACGCTCACCCTTCGTGACGCCGTCATGGAGGCCCTTGAACATAATGTCGACATACAAGTCAGTCGGCATACCAGAGATGCCCAGCTCACCGATATCACATTTGAACAAGCCAAATTTGACCCAACCGTTCAACTGGGAGGTCGCTATGACCGGACGGTTGCTCCCCTCAACCGCCCTGTGTTCGGATTTGGCGGAGTCACGATAGGTAACGAACCAGACGTGTTCGATCAAAATGACACCCGATTCAATTTGGGCTATTCGCAACGCTTGCTCACCGGCGGCACATACGATCTTGCCTTTAACACCAACCGCAACTCTGTGGCCGGCTCAACCAGCTTTCTGTTTAATCCTTCGTATGCCAGCAACCTCACCCTCAATCTGACTCAACCCCTGCTGCGGAACTTGGGGGCCACGGTCAATAAGACATCGATCACCCTTGCTCGGAATGCCGCTGCCGTGGAGCAACTACAGTTGGTCCAACAAGTCCTTTCGGTGACTGCCCAAGTCGAACAGACCTATTGGGAACTGGTGTTCGCACGAGAAAACCTAAAAGTGGCTCGAGCCACGTTAAAAGCTGCGGAAGAACTGTTGGCGAGCAACCGGGAGAAGGTCAAGGCCGGAGCGATGGCGGAAGTCGAAGCGTTGCAGGCCCAGGCCGGCGTGGCCAGCCGTATCGAACAAATTCTACTCGCAAACAAAACGGTCAAAGATCAAGAAGACCAACTGCGGCGGTTGCTCAGCCAGTCCGAATGGAACCTGACCCAAACCACCCCTTTGGTTCCATTGGATAAACCATCACAATATCACCAGGACATTCCACTCCAGGCGAATATCACCCACGCCCTTGAACACCGCCCGGAAGTGCTACAAGCCAAGAAAAATCTAAACAGCTCCCAAGTTCAAACGCAATTTGCTAAAAACCAATTGCTTCCCGATCTCTCGTTCCAAGGAGGGCTCGGCCTTGCTGGCATAGGAAAAAATCCAAGCGATAGTTGGGATCGTATGAGCAGTACCGATTTTTACAACATGGGTGGAGGGTTGGTGTTAAGTTATCCCCTCGGTAATCGGGGAGCGGAAAGCCAACATCAA
>JAOUNC010000134.1 GCA_029881175.1 Nitrospirota bacterium
ATGAAGGAGCCGACTTGCGAGCCATCCAAGAATTATTAGGCCATGCCTCGTTAGCCACCACGCAAAAATATACCCATGTGGCGACCGATCAGCTGATGGCCGTGTATGATCGAGCCCATCCCCGTTCAGGTTCTTCCCTCACCCCATCATTAGAAGGAGATCACCTGAAACCATGATCATTCGTTCCACCACCATTCTCTGCGTGCGAAAAGGCCCAATCGTGGCTATGGGCTCCGACGGTCAAGTGACGGTCGGCACCACCGTGATGAAAAGCAACGCCCGAAAGCTGCGCACCATGCATCAAGGCCAAGTCCTCGCAGGGTTCGCCGGAGCCACTGCTGATGCCTTTACGCTCTTTGAAAAATTCGAGGCCAAATTAGAAGAATATCGAGGAAAACTCACTCGTGCAGCCGTCGAACTCGCCAAAGACTGGCGAACGGACCGCGTGCTTCGACGATTAGAAGCGTTACTCGCTGTTGCCAACCATGAACAGTCCTTTATCATTTCCGGCACAGGTGACGTCATCGAACCTGAAGATGGTATTTTAGCCATTGGCTCGGGAGGGTCCTACGCCTTAGCTGCGGCCCGAGCCCTTCTCGCGCAGACAGACCTCACGCCTAAACAAATCGTCGAGCAAAGCATGCAAATCGCCGGAAGTATTGATATTTACACAAACCATAATATCGTCATTGAGGAGTTATCGGCATAACATATGGAACAACAACCCTCTTCAACGCCAAAACTCGATTCCCTCACGCCACGTCAAATCGTGGAAGAGCTTGACCGCTATGTCATCGGCCAAAAGGACGCCAAACGGATGGTCGCTATCGCGCTACGCAGTCGGTGGCGGCGCCAACAGCTCAGCCCTGAACTTCGTGAGGAAATTGTGCCGAAAAATATCATTATGATTGGCCCCACCGGCGTCGGAAAAACAGAGGTGTCGCGTCGTGTCTCTAAATTAGCTGATGCCCCCTTCATTAAAGTCGAGGCATCCAAATTTACGGAAGTAGGCTACGTGGGACGAGATGTGGAATCGATCATTCGAGATCTGACGGATATTTCCATCAACCAAGTGAAAACGGCCTATCTCGAAACAGTTCAGCAAAAAGCCGAAGAGATGGCCAAAGAACGCGTGCTGGATATCCTCCTCCCTCCCTCCCCATCGGCCTCAACCATTGAGCCGCGCGATGAAGATGATGACGAATCGTCCAACACAACGTCACCTAAAAAACCCGATCCCCAAGAATCGACACGCGCCAAACTTCTGAAGCAATTAGAAGAAGGCAAACTCGATAATCGCATGGTTGAAATTGAGACCAAAGAACGTGGGGGGTTACCGGTTGGGATCATCTCCAATATCGGCGGCATGGAAGACATGGAACACAACCTCCGAGAAATGCTGGGTGGAATGATGCCAGGCAAGAAGAAAGACCGGCGCATGAAGGTGTCAGAAGCCCTCAAATTTTTGGCGCATGAAGAAGCGCAAAAACTGATCGACATGGAAGAAGTCACCAAAGAAGCCATCTCGCGCACCGAACAATCCGGGATCGTCTTTTTAGATGAAATTGATAAAATTGCTGGCAAAGAAAAACACCAAGGCCCGGACATTTCCCGGGAGGGTGTCCAACGCGATCTGCTCCCGATTGTGGAAGGCTGCACCGTCAATACGAAACATGGGCTCGTCAAAACCGACCATATTTTGTTCATCGCCGCAGGCGCATTTCATGTGGCCAAACCATCAGACCTGATCCCAGAATTACAAGGCCGATTTCCCATTCGCGTCGAACTGGAGCCTCTCACCAAAGAGGATTTAATCCGGATCTTGACGGAACCCAAGAATGCCCTGATCAAACAATATCAGGCCCTCCTGGGAACCGAAGACATCGTACTGGACTTTACACCGGACGGTATCGAAGAAATTGCCGCCACCGCCGTAGAAGTCAACGACCGCACGGAAAATATCGGTGCCCGACGGCTCTTCACCATCGTCGAACGCTTATTGGAAGACGTGTCTTTTCAAGCCGAAGACCTTCCTGAGAAAAACGTCACCATCAATGCCCAGTACGTCAAAGATCAATTGCAAAATATCGTGAAAGACCAAGATCTCAGCCGATTTATTTTATAACCAGATATCCTCATTCTTTAGCCTATGAACAAACTCATCAAAAAAGCTGACATCCTCATCGAAGCCCTCCCCTATATTCGAAATTTTGCCGGAAAGACCATCGTCATTAAATATGGCGGAAGTGCCATGATTGACGAAGAACTCAAAGAAGGGTTTGCAGAAGACGTCGTCCTGCTAAAATATGTGGGACTCAATCCCATTATTGTGCATGGAGGTGGTCCCCAAATTAACAAAATGCTCGATACCCTTGGCATTGAAGCCAATTTCATTCATGGCATACGGGTCACCGACGAACCCACCATGAAAGTTGTAGAAATGGTGCTAGGCGGGCTGATTAATAAAGAAATTGTGGCACTCCTGAATCAGCATGGTGGAAAAGCCGTGGGGCTCACAGGAAAAGACGGTCGCTTACTGACCACCAAATCCTTTAATCCAAAAAGTCTCCACCATCGGTATAGTGGATCAACGGAAACACTCCAGCCAGAAAACTATGGCCTCGTGGGTGAAGTCAGCCACGTGAACAGCGAATTATTGCTAACCCTACAAAAGGCGAATTTCATTCCCGTAATTGCCCCCATTGGGGTCGATGCAAAAGGAGCAACCCATAACATCAATGCCGACCTGGTCGCAGGAAGTTTAGCCGCCGCCATCCAAGCCGAAAAATTGCTCATGCTGAGTGACGTCAAAGGCATTCGCAATGCCAGCAATCATCATGTCTCGACACTTTCACGAAAAGACATGGAACGGATGGTCAAGAAAAAAGTCATTAGCGAAGGTATGCTCCCTAAAGTCCATGCCTGCTTATCGGCGCTTCAGGGTGGCGTAAAAAAAGCCCACATTATTGATGGCCGCATACCACACGCCGTCCTGCTCGAAATTTTCACGGACAAGGGCATTGGAACAGAAATTGTCGCTTAAACAACATGAGACTCTCAAAAGATTCAGCTTCTGGACCAGCAAACTCATCTATTATTCCACAACCTGACCGCCGGTCGGCCCTTCTCCTCATCGATCCCCAAAACGATTTCTTCCCGGGTGGAGCCATGGGCATGCCTACAGGCGACAATCTCATACCGGTCATCAACGCCTACATCAAACATTTCAGCCGCCAGGGATGGCCCATACTCGCCACCCGTGATTGGCATGCACCCAATCATTGCTCGTTTACCGAGCAAGGAGGACCCCATCCAACGCATTGCGTCCAAGGATCGCGCGGCGCGCAATTTCATTCAGATTTAGTCATGCCACCGGGGATGATGGTCATTTCAAAAGGGACAGACCCCAAGAAAGATGCCAGATCTGGATTTGAAGGGAGCAGTCTTGCTGATCGACTCGAAGATCTGAATGTGAAAACAATTTTTGTGCTAGGACCCGCCACTCAAGATTGCCTCAAACAGACAGTCCTGAAGGCCCGTCAAATCGGCCTAAGTGTCGTCGTCTTAAAAGATGCGATAGGAACTACCAAGCAGGTAACCGATGATACCCTCAGCGAAATCTCACAAGGAGGCATCTTCCAAGCCACGGCAGCAGATTTGGGAATTCATTAGCACCCCAATTTCTGAAAGAACTTCCCTTCTCGATATCATTCCGGTGAATTCAAGGTCAAAGTACAACCGACTGAAGATCCCATTACTCTGTATTTCTTAATTGCTTTAGACGAGCACTACCTAAAGAAGGGAAAAGACGCATAGGGACAGCCACAGCCCACCCCCGAACGCTATGAGCTTCTACAGATCCGCAAACCCGTTTAAATTTTTAGTCAATACCAGTATTGCACCTCAGCCTTGAATTCCCACCTTTTCTTCAAAGCTCTCAATTTATTTCTAGAAGACAAAGAATCCCCTGCTCACTCATTCTGCGATCGCAAGCTACACACACCCTCCCTCTCTGCCATGATTATTGTGCCTGTTTCTCTCGCAGGCGATGTCGTAAAAATTCATTTGTTCACAGTGAAATTTTGCTCAAGTGGATTCTCTCGCTCTCCGATGAATGTGTGTATGAGACCGAAGGGTAGTGCAGAAAAATTAGAAGCAAGACGCCGACTGGCTGCCGGACTGTTGGCCAAGGGCCAGGGAATTCGAGAGGTTGCCCGAACGATTGGGGCGGCTCCATCTTCCGTCAAACGTTGGAAAGACGCTCTCAAAGAAGGCGGGAAAAAAGCGCTCAATGCGAAGCCCCACACCGGGCGTCCATCACGCCTCTCGGCTAAACAACGACAGGATCTTCTCCGCATTCTCCAACAAGGCCCCAGGGCCGCCAATGTGCGAGCCGATCAATGGACGTGTCGTCATGTTGGCACCGTTATTCGCCGGGCCTTTGGCGTAAAATATCATCCCGATCATGTGAGCCGAATTTTACGGGCCTTAGGATGGAACTATAAAGGCAAAAACAGCCTGCCCTCTCACAGAAAAACAGCACAACCCCACCAGCAGTGGTCCAGCCTTTGGCGGCGACACCGGTAACGATTCCTTCACCTTCCCCACAAGAGACTTTTGACTCTGGAAAGACCAGGTGCCTTCACCGGGTCACTGCGCACCTCGCTTCTCCCACTTCCCTTTGACTGCGACGTCCCATTTTTCCCATCCCTGTTTCAGGGCACCCATGGTCCGAGTCGGCTCTTTAATTCAGGGAAACGGTGGTCTGCGTACTTAGGCGAATCATCGGAACGGTCACAATGCCTAAAAATGAGCCCAAACAGATAATCGCCTGAGCAAAGGTTTCAGGTTCGGTGGGTTTCGTCAGATAAAAATTACACCCAATAGAATGGCAGGCTTCGACTTCTTGAGGATTATCAGTTGTGGATAGCATCAAGACTGGAATTTTTCTCAACACCGCATGTTCTTTCAGCACACGCAAGACTTCAATCCCATTGACCCGTGGAAGGTTGATATCAAGAAGTAAGAGATATCGGTGCCCGATTTTTCCCTGTGGAATATCGCCAGAACCTAGCAGATAGTCCAAGACTTCCTGCCCATCCCTTAAACGGTGGCAGGGCTTTTCTATCCCAGCCCGTCGAAGGTTTTTCTCAATGAGCGCCGCATGGCCGTCATCATCCTCTGCGATCAATACCGTCGTGTCAGGATTCATGATGTCCTCCTTACTCAACATCAATGGCTCGTGGGAGATAGACCTGAAAAGTTGTTCCCTGCCCCGGTAAAGATTCAACTTCAATCTTGCCCTGATGCCGATCAATAATCCGCTGCACTATGGCTAATCCAACCCCTTCTCCTTTTTCTTGTTTAGGAGGCAAGCGGTGGAACACCTGAAAGATCCGAGAAAGATCTTCCGGAGAAATACCAATGCCATTATCCGTTATGGCATAGACAGCCCATCCATTCACTGTTTTCCCGGAAATCGTGATTTCTCCAGAGCGTGACGGCTCAAGGTATTTTTGAGCGTTATCGATTAGGTTGGCAAACACCTGCGTGACTAAGACATGGTCTCCCATACAATCAGGGAGATCTCCGATATCTAACGCCACCTGCTTTTTCTTCAGTTGAAATTCCAGGGAGGACGCAATACCCATCATCACATGATTCACATCCAAGCGTTCCCATTGAATAGCCATTTGGCCGAGTCTGATAAATCGGAGAATCCCGGATGTCACCGCATTCACACTATCGGCCCCCGCTCGAATAAACCGCACCGCCTCTGGAATATCTTGCGTAATTAAAGGATTCATATGTTCTCGTACCGCATCTGACATGGCTTCTTCTTCAAATAACTCCTTCAGTCGATCACACGTCATAGTGAGCTCCTGACAAAAACCTTGAATGGTGACAATGGGAGCACGAAGATCATGGGAAATCACATGCATGAGCATTTCCATATCTTCCATCTGAACCCCTTGCGGCTCACCCATTGGGGGGAGGATCGACTTGTCTGGTCGACTTGGTGTGTCCATAAATTAGTCGCTCCTTTCCTACCCGTTATGTGACTATTTTTCCTGAGTCCCAGGTCGGAACAAGAGTCTCCGCCTATCAACGGACGAACCCTCGGATTTCCAATCCAGCGCTCTCTCAGCAATGCCAAAGATTTCAAAAAAAGGGCTTAGAGAAACAAATTAGCCGCCCTGTCAAGAAAGAGCTTCAGCACATGAGAGATCTTGGAACATCATGCATACTTGTTAAAAGATCACATACGCGGATGCGCGACCATTTTCAAAAAAATTGCCCGCGTTCCCGCAAAAGGGATGAAAACGGAAATGAAGGAATGAATAACTAGACAACAGGCGGAAAAATAAAGAGGTAAAAAAATGAATACCGTACGATGCGCATTCATGGCAGGGGCATCATGCTCTGCACATGATCACCGACTCTATGCCCCCATGCCGGATAAAAATAAATGTCGGATATCAATGAAAATTTCATAGGTAAAGTTACCGGACCAACAAACCACCGTACTGGACAAAAAATGGGACAAACACTAGGGAAAGAATGGCCGAAAGCTTAATCAAAATATTGAGTGACGGACCTGAAGTATCTTTAAGCGGATCCCCTACGGTATCTCCGACCACTGCGGCTTTATGTGTCTCGGTCCCCTTGCCGCCAAGATTTCCAGCCTCAATATATTTTTTGGCATTATCCCAAGCGCCCCCACTATTGGATGAAGAAATGGCGATGACGCCGCCAGCAACAAGAGACCCCGCGAGGACCCCGGCCACGGCTTGAATATCAAACAAGAAACCCGTGACCAGAGGAGTCCCCATGATCAGAATGCCTGGGGCAATCATTTCCTTCAACGCCGCCTTCGTCGAAATAGCGACACATTGCTCATAATCCGCCTCGGCCTTCCCTTCCATGAGACCTGGGATGGTGCGGAACTGACGACGAACTTCTTCAATCATCTCATAGGCCGCCGATCCCACAGACTTCATCGTCATAGCAGAAAAATAAGCCGGCAACACCGCACCGATAAACAGACCCGTAAAGACCAGGGGATCGAGCAAATTAATGCTACCTAATAAATCATATTCTGGCCCATTTTGTTCCTTAAGCAACAAATCAGCCCTGGTAAGGAAGGCTGCAAAAAGCGCCAATGAGGTGAGGATGGCTGCACCAATGGCAAAACCTTTCCCGATAGCGGCCGTGGTATTCCCGGCAGCATCCAAGACGTCTGTTCGCTTACGAACATGCTCTGGCATACCTGCCATTTCTGCAATGCCCCCGGCATTATCAGACACCGGCCCATAGGCATCAATCGTCAACGCGACCACCAAAGTTCCTAACATCCCGAGAGAGGCAATCGCCACACCATACATTCCTGCCAACATCCACGGGATATAGATGGCCATGCCAATGGCAATATAGGGACCCACAGCACTCTTATAACCAAGGGCTAGGCCAAAAATAATATTCGT